>JAIXSD010000756.1 GCA_027484885.1 Rubrivivax sp. | reverse complement strand
CGGTCTTTTCTTTTTGTTCCCGCCGCCGCTTGAGTGCCGCGGCACACCCGAGCCGCTATGTGGACAGGTTTGATGTTTGCCCTGGGCGCCGGCCTGATGTGGGGCCTGGTGTTTGTGGCGCCTTTGCTCATGGCGGACTATCCACCCGCCCTGCTGGTGGCCGGCCGCTACCTGGCCTTCGGCCTGATCGCCCTGCCCCTGGCCCTGGCCGACCGGCGCAGCCTGCATGGCCTGGCCCGCAGCGACTGGCTGGAGGCCTGCAAGCTCAGCGCGATTGGCAATTTTCTCTACTACCTCTGCCTGGCCGGCGCCATCCAGCGCGCGGGTGCGGCCCTGCCCACGGTCATCATCGGCACGCTGCCGGTGGTGATCGCCATCAGCTCCAATCTGCGCGATCACCGGCGTGATGGCCGCCTGCCCTGGCTGCAGCTGAGCCCGGCCCTGGCCCTGATCGCCGCCGGCATTGCCTGCGTCAACCATGCCGAATTGCAGCGCCTGGCCGCACGGCTCGATGCCGGCCCCGAGGCTTTGCAAGCCTATGGCCAGGGCGCGCTGCTGGCCGTGGTGGCCGTGGCCTGCTGGACCTGGTACCCGATCCGCAATGCCGACTGGCTGCGCGCCCACCAGGAACGCAGCCCGCGGGTCTGGGCCACCGCCCAGGGCCTGGTCACCCTGCCCATGGCCTTGCTGTGCTTTGCATTGCTGATGGTGCTGCCGCTGGAGGCCTGGGGCTTGCTGCCGGCCGGCTTTGAGCTGCCACTGGGGCCGCGTCCCGCGGCCTATCTGGGCTTGATGGCGGCCATCGGCCTGTTCTCATCGTGGATCGGCACCCTGTGCTGGAACGAGGCCAGCCAGCGCCTGCCGACCAGCCTGGTCGGGCAGCTGATCGTCTTCGAAACCCTGGCTGCCCTGGCCTACGCCTTTGCCCTGGCCGGGCGCTGGCCCTCGGGCTGGACGGCGGGCGGCATCGCCCTGCTGATCGCCGGTGTGATCCTGGCGCTGCGCATCAAGCCACAGCCCAGCCCGGCCTGAACGAGCGGCGCGACCGATCAGAGCTTGGGGATGCGGATGCGGCTCACCATCAGCGAGCCCGACACGGCATAGATCAAGACCAGCGGATGCAGGTAGAAGCCGCCCAGCTCCAGGCGACCCAGCCAGAGCTGGTCCCCGATGGCGCCTTGCGCGGCGGCGGCGGCCAGCACCATCACCAGCACCAGCGAGGTCGGGATGGGTGTGCCCTCAAAGTACTTGACCTTGTCGCCACCTTCGCTGAGCGCCTCGGCCGTGATGTTGAAGCGCGCCAGGCGCGAGACGCCGCAAGCGACGAAAAACACCAGCACGATGCGGTCGTACAAGCCCTGCATGCCGCAGCCATAGGCGATGGCGGCAGGTGCCACGCCGAAAGAGATGATGTCGGCCAACGAATCCAGCTCGCGGCCCATGGCCGAGGTCTGCTGGCGCCAGCGCGCCACGCGGCCGTCCAGCACATCGAACACCAGGGCGACGGGAATCAGGGCGCAGGCATAGAAGATGTGCACGACCGCGCCGGTCTGCAAATAGCTCATCACCGCGAACAAGGCGCCCATGCCGGCGAAGGCATTGGCCAGGGTGAACCAGTCGGCGAGGTGGAACTCGCGGATCATGGCGAAAGGTTTGGGTCGATTCATAGGGCGGGGAGCATAAAGCATGAGGCGGCGCGGCCCGTGACAGCGGCGGCTCGGGCGCACACCTGCGGTTCGCCTGCCTTGGCCGCTCGGGGTGCCGTTCAGCGCGGGTCTTTTTGCAACACCGAGGCCGACACCGTGGTCGGCCCCTTCCAGGCCTTGCGCGCCAGGTGGACGAAGAGCAGATGCGGCGGCATGCGCAGCCAGTGGCCGCGGATGTAGAGCGCCTTGCGGCACAGCGGCGTGGCCCAGTCGCGGGTGCTGGCGTGCTGCGGGCGCAGGGTGCGGCGGTAGATGAAATCCAGCGCATGCTCGGCCAGGCCTTGGCTGTGCTCGGCCCGCAGGGCACGCAGCGCCGCATCGGGCACCGGACAGGCCAGCACCTGCACGAGGTAGCGCAGGGCCAGGCGCAGCGGGCCGCGTAAATCCATGGCGGCAGCACGGGCGACCAGGGCGTCCCAGAACTGCGGGTCGGCGGCGAAATGGCGCAGCAGCAGATCCAGGTCGCTCAAATCGCGCAGCAGGTTGTCGGACTCACCCTCGTGGAAGAGGTGGCAGGCGCTGTGCAGCACCATATCGGTGGGCTGCAGGGTGCGCACGCCGGGCCAGCCGGGCACCTCGACGCTGTCGCGGATCAGGGCCTGGGCATCGGGCTTGAGCCGGGCGGTGGGCGGCAGGATGGTGTGGTGCACATCGAGCGCCGTGCCGCGGTGCATCTGCTGCATGGCGGGCAGCTCATGCATCCATTCGCGGTAATAACGCTGGTCGTAGGCATCCAGCTTCTCGCCGATCCAGCCGGTCAGGATCAGCGCCGACTCGACCTCGCCGATGCGCTCGCGCGGCACCAGGATGTCCATGTCGGCAAACACCCGGCCCTGGGCCGCGGGCAGCCCGGCCACCACATAGGCCGCACCTTTGAGCAGGATCAGCGGCAGGCCGAGGCCGGCCAGGGTGTCGCGCAGGAAACGGGTCTCGTGCCGAACCAGCATGTGCTGACGCTCGGCCATCGCCGCCGCGGAGCGCATGTGGTTCCAGGGCTGTTCGGGCACCTGAAGCAGCAGCCCCGCCGCCTCCAGGCGCCGGTACAAGCGGCCCAGCAGATTGGCATGGCGGGCCTGGCGCACCAGCAAATCCCAGTCGCGCAAGGACTGGCCGGCGATGCGTCGTGGCTCCAGCAGGATGTCTTGCAAGACACTCATGGCGGGCTCAGACACCGGGGGCTGCCGCCGGAGACGCAGCCAGTTGATCGAAGACCTGCATGGCCTCTTCCAGATCGCTGTACTCGAAGCTGAAATGCTGGCAGCGGTCCACCAAGTCGCCCACGGCACGGAAGCCTTCGGCGGCGAGGATGTGGTAGTTCATCGCGTTGTCGGCGATCTTCATAAAGGCCTCGCCGCGCGGCATGGGGGTGAGCCGGGTGGCCGCACCAGCGCGGTAGCGCGGCAGCACCATCCAGGCCGGCCAAGCGGGCTCGTCCACCGCCTCCACGCTGGCCTGCGGTGCCGCCATCAAAGCGACCGTGCCCTTGGTCGTGTCGTGCACCGGCGCGGTGAAGCGGGCCTGGGGCGCAAAGCGCTGGATCACGCCGATCGAGGCATTCTTGAGGTTGACCGGCCGCGCCATGCCCAGCATGGCCCCGGTGTCCAGGCGGATGATGGCCAGCTCATCGGACAGCAATCGCCAGCCGCGCTGCACCAGGGCCGCGCACAAAGTGCTTTTGCCCGAGCCCGGCGGTGCCGGCAGGATGACGGTGCGCCCGCCTCGTGCCACGGCCGCCGCATGCAGGATCAGCACATGGTTGCTGTAGGCCGTGATGCACCAGTTCAAGCCCCACTCGATCATGGCCACCGCCTGCTCCCGCGGCAGGGGCGTGAAAGGCTCGACCCCGTCGACGGTGAAGAGCGCTTGCGGGCGGATCCAGCGCCGCAGGCCACGGCTGGATTTCACGGCGACATGAAAATCGATGAACTCGTCCGCGCCCAGCACGCGGTGGTGGGCATAGCTTTGGGCCAGCTCGGCCACGATCTCCGGCAGATTGGACTGCAGACGGCAATGGAAGGGGCCGGTGGCGATGCGCAGGCCATCACCCGCCAGCGCGGCGTGCAGCTCAGGCAGGCTCAGCTGATCAACTCGCACAGGGCTCACTCGTCAGCAAACCAGCCGCCAGCAAGGCCTCCAAGGCCTCGTCGACTTCAGCCTGGCAGTCCGCCATGGGCACTTCGGGCTCTTCCTCGTGCACACGCTGAACCAGGGCGGCATCAGGCAGCCCGCCCGGGTGGAGCGACAGCTGTTCGAGCAGGAAATGACCCAGGGGCGAGACCAGGCGGGTCTCGGCGCTGTCCAGGTCAAAGAAAACGCAGCCGTCGTCGTAAGACTTCCAGATCAGCCGCTTGGGTCGGAGCGAGAACCTGCGGCTCACGCCGCCGCTGCCATCAACGAGGAGTACCAAGGATCAGCGGCTGATCGCAGCTCAGATCGACAGGCCGGTCAGGTACTTGAAGTAGACCACCACGTCGGCGCGCGTCCAGGTCACGACCGGGGCGGTCACGGCGGTGAAACGGCCGGCGCCTTCAGTGTCTTTCCACATCTTCTGCACCAGGCTCATATAAGGGAACTGGTAGCCACCGTTGACGATGGATTGCAGATAGACGGCGGCGGCCAAAGCGCGAGCGTCGTTGTTGGCGCCCGTCAGGCAGAACAGGGCATAGAAGGAAGTGGTGTCGGTACCACCAAACACGCTGGCGAAGGTGGTCGCCTTGGCGACGCCCGTGTTGTTGAACTTGCCCTGCGCGTCCACCATGGACTTCCAGCTCGTCGGCTTGGTGCCTGGGGCCGCGCAGTTGTAGCTGCCGGTCTGGCTGAAATTGCCCGATGCGGTGAAGCCCGAGGGCAGCTTGCAATTGCAAGCCAGCACGGGCGTCGTGGTCAGGGCCAACAAGGTCGGGGCGGCCACCAGGCCACCACGCAGCAGACGGCGGCGGCTGCCCGAGGCCACGTTGGCCGCGACGGCGCTGGTCTCTTGGGGGGCGGAGCTCGATGGCTGCTGGTCTTCGATCTTGTTCACGTTCTTGCCTCTGTTTCAGTGCGGCGCTTGCGGAATGCTCGCGGGCCGACAGTTGGGCTGCTCACCCTGTCCGTCGTGCGAGAACTGAAGTGTCGCAGACGGCATGATCGGCTGGACGCACGTGCATCCACCCTGCTCTGGCGCTATCGTAGAGGAAGCGGGCCTGTGGAGCGATGTCGGCCCAGCCCTCAATTCGGGGGGTTGGCGGGGGTTTTACTCACAAAATCAAGGCTTCTCGCCGCTTGTGACGGCTTCACCGACCGGCTTTCTGGCCCAATAGGACTATCCGCCCCCCGAACAGGCGTGGCGACCGGTCGACCGGTCGAATCGCTGGAGAGGCCTTGATCGATGAGAAGTACCCGTCCTGTGTTTTTGAAGTTCCTGCTGCTGGGTCTCGGTCTGATCATGGCCGGCGCGGCCTCGGCGCAGACGCCGACCGCCGCCAACTCCGAGCCCCTGACCGTCCTGCTTGAACCCGTCCCGCCGTTTTCTTACGAGGACGCGAACGGCCAGCCGGCCGGCTACGCGGTGGAGCTGATGCAGGAATTGCTCAAACGCGCCGGGCTGAGCTACCGGGCCGAATTCAATTCCTGGACGCGGATCTTTCAACGGGCGCAATCGCAGCCGCGCGTGCTGGTGGTCAGCATGGCCCGGCTGGCGGAGCGCGAGAGCAGCTTTTTCTGGCTGGGGCCCACCGCGGCCCGGCGCGTCTACCTGTATCGCCTGCGCAGCCGCAACGATGTGCAAGTGCCCACGCTGGAGGCGGCCAAGGCCTACCGCATCGCCGTGGTGCGCGAGGACGCGGCCGAGCGCGACCTGCTGGCCCAGGGTTTCGAGCTTGGCAAGCAACTGGACCGCAGCCCGGACCATGCGGCCATGTTGCGCAAGCTCTTCATTCAGCGCGACGACCTGGTGGCGCTGAACAGCACCGTGGCCGCCACGGTGACGGGACAGTTCGGCTACGACTTCAAGCAGATCGAGCCCCTGGTCAAGCTGTCCGAAACCCCGCTCTTCATGGCCTTGAGTCGCAGCAGCGGCGAGGCCCTGCACAACCAGCTGCTGAAAGCCTGGGATGGCATGAAGCGCGATGGCACGGTGGCGACCATCGCCGCCCGCCACCCCTTTGTGGCGCTGGACTGAGCCCTCGCCTCCCTTACAGCTGGCCCGCCTTGAAGGTGTCGCAGGCGCGCAGCTCACCGGCTTCGAGCCCGCGCTTGAACCAGCGCACCCGCTGCTCGCTGCTGCCATGGGTGAAGCTCTCCGGCACCACCGTGCCCTGTGAGCGCCGCTGCAAGGTGTCGTCACCGATCTGGGCGGCGGCGTTCAAGGCCTCCTCGATATCGCCCTGCTCCAGCCAACCCTTGCTGCGCTGGGAATGGTGGGCCCAGACGCCCGAGAAGCAATCGGCCTGCAGTTCCAGCCGCACGCTCAGGGCGCGGTAGTCGCGCTCGCTGACGCGCCGGCGTGCCTGCTCCATCTTGTCGCTGGTGCCCAGCAGCTTCTGCAGATGGTGGCCCACTTCATGGGCGATGACATAGGCCTGAGCGAAGTCACCGGGCGCGCCCAGGCGCTCGCGCAAGGTGTCGTAAAAGCTCAGGTCGATGTAGACCTTGCGATCGGCCGGGCAGTAAAACGGCCCCATGGCCGCCTCGCCTGCGCCACAGCCGGTGTCGGAGCGCCCGCTGAACAGCACCAGCTTGGGCCGCTCGTAGCTTTGCTGGCTGCGCGCGAAATAGGCGTCCCAAACGTCCTCGGTGTCGGCCAGCACGGTGCGCACAAAGCGCGCGCCGGCATCCTGGGCCGGCGGGCCCGGCGGCAAAGGACGGCCCGCCGCCGGCTGGCCCAGTTCGGCGCCGCCGTTCTGCGCCAAGCCCAGCAAAGTCATGGGATTGATGCCCAAGGCCCAGGACAGCAGCAGGGCCAGCACCACGCCGCCGAGGCTCAGGCCCCGGCCGCCGGCCAGTCCGCCCAGGCCCGCGCCGCCACGGGCCGACGGCCCCTCGCCACGCCGGTCCTCCACGTTGTCGCTCTCGCGCTGACCTTCCCACTTCATGCGATGCCTCCTTCGGCTTTCGGTGCCGGTGTTGCATCCTAGCCTGCCGATCTTGCAGCCCGTCGCAGCCGGCTTGGCGGCCAGG
>JAIXSD010000460.1 GCA_027484885.1 Rubrivivax sp. | reverse complement strand
GCCGCGCGGCCGCGCTCGGGGTCTTCGCAGGCGTGGTACAGCGACTCACCGTCGTTGGGCTCGGCGCCGGCGGCCAGCAGGGCTGCGGCCAGCTCGGGGCTGCGCGCGCGGGCGATGGCACCGTAGAGCAAGGGCAGCTGCAGCGGCGTGGCGGCGCCGGGGTCTTCGTCCGGCATGTGCAGCAGGCTCAGCGTCTCGCGGGGGCAGGCGGCCAGCAAGGTCTGCGCGCTGCGTAGCAAGCGGCCGGCCCAGGGCTGGCCGAGGCGATGCAGGCTGGAAAAGCAGACGTAGGCCAGTGCCGGTGCGTCAAAAGGCGGCAGGCGCAGCGTCGCTGCGGGCAGGCTTTCAAGGGCGTTCAGGTCGCCCTGCACCAGGGCCAGAGCCGGGCGCAGCTCGGGCGGGCAGGCGCCGTGTTTCATCGGCACTGTTTGCAGCAAGGCCAGGGCACGCTCGGGCTGCGGGCTGTCCCAGCCGCGGCCCAGGGCCAGCGCCAGAGCGCGGGTGATCTGGGCGGCTTGGTCGAGCAGCCGGGCTTGCGCTTGCGCCATGACGGCGCGCTGCAGGGCCGGCCAGCTGGCAAAGCCCAGCTCGCGCGCGATCACCAGCTGGGCTGCGCTGAGCTTGGGCGTTTGGCCCGCCTTCGGGTGCGGGAAATAGGGTGCGGCGCGCGCCAGGCTCTCGGCCTCGCCGGCCTGCCAGGCGCGCAGCAGTTCGCGGGCGCGGCGTTTGAGTTGCTGCAGATCGGCCCGCTCGGGGAGCTGGGGCCGCAGGGATTGGGTGCTGTTCAAGGCCATCCTCCATGCGAGTTCACGCCCGTGATCCGCGCGACCGGGCCGCACAAAGGGGTGGATGCTGTGAGCTGCTGCTCGGCGTCGTTCACGCCGCACCGGGTGGCCTCGGGCCTGTCTGCGGATCCAGCAGCGCCCCGGCGGGCGCTGAGGCCGGCAGTGTGCCACGAGGCTCCGGTCTTGCGCCAGCCGCAGGCGCAGCTGCAGCGTTCAATGCCGGGGCTGGGCGTCCTCGTTGGCCGCGGCCTGCATGGCTTCGCGCCACATGCGAGCCGGCACGAAAGTGCGCAGCTGGTGGAGGGCGCGTTCGATCAGCTCGGCGTGCAGCTCGTGACCGGGATCGGGCAGCACATCGGCGGTGACATCGGCGCCCAGATGGACCAGGCGGCGCGCGGCCGTGACCTGGTCCTGGAAGGGCAGCACCGGGTCGCGCTGACCATGCAGGATGTGCACGCTGACCTCCTGCGGCGCATGGGCCGGCGGCGTGGCGTAAGCGCCCGAGAAAGCCAGCACGCGGCCGGCCAGCTGCGGCTCGGCCTGCACCGCCTCCAGGGCCATGACCGCGCCTTGCGAGAAGCCGGCCAGGGCCACGCGCTCCCAGGCCATGTCGAACTGCTCCGCCCAGGCCCGCACCGTGGCAATGAAGCCCGGCAGCGCCTCGGCCACGCGCTGGGCATGGTTGTCGTCATTCGCGCCTTGCAGCGAGTACCACTGGTGGCCTCGGGCCGATGCCGCGTCATCCGTGACTTGGTCAAAGGCCTCGGGTGCGTTGATGGACACCACGGCCGCCTGCGGGTACTGGCCGCGCAAGGCCTGGGCCAGCGGGCGCATTTGCGAGGCATCGCCCCCGGCGCCGTGCAGCAGCAGGAAGAGCAGATCGGGCAGGCCCTTGTCGGGCAGCAGGGCGAGGGCTTGGGAGCGTTGCGGGGTACTCATGGTGGCCGATTGTCCCTCGCTGCGCCGCCGCCCGCTGGCGGCTCAGGAACGCGTCTGGTCGTTGTCCTTGTGGCCGATCAGGCGCACCAGGGTGGCACGCAGCTTGGGGGCGTCGATGGGCTTGGTCAGGAAATCGTTCATGCCGGCGGCCAGGGCCTCGTCGCGCTCGGAGACCAAGGCGGCCGCGGTCAGGGCGACGATGGGCAGCTCTTCGGCGCTGAAGCGCTGGCGCACATGGCGGGTGGCCTCGTGGCCGCTCATCACCGGCATCTGCACATCCATCAGCACGGCGTCAAACGGCCGGCCCATGCTGGCGGCGGCAAAGATGGCCTCCACCGCCTGGCTGCCGTCATTGGCCTGCGAGACCTCCAGGCCCCACTGCTGCAGCTGGGCCACGGCGATCATCATATTGACCGGGTGGTCTTCCACCATCAGCACGCGCAGGCCTTGCAGGTCCTGGTTGTCACGCGCCTCGCGCGGCTGGCTGCTGATGGGTGTGGGCGCGGCGGGCAGGGGCAGCTCGGCCCAGAAGGTCGAGCCCTGGCCCAGCTGGCTGTTGACGCCGACCTCGCCACCCATCAGGGTGGCCAGCTCGCGGCAGATGGACAGCCCCAGGCCGGTGCCGCCGTAGCGGCGGGTGGTGGATTCGTCGGCCTGGGTGAAGGCTTCGAACAGGCGCTCGTGCAGCTCGGGCGCGATGCCGGGGCCGGTGTCGCTCACTTCAATGCGCACGCGCTCACCGTCCAGGGTGCTGACGCGCACCGCCACCGAGCCCGACTCGGTGAACTTCAGCGCATTGCTCAGGTAGTTGCTGAGGATCTGGCGGATGCGCACCTGGTCGCCCACCACCCAGGCGGGGATCTCGGGCGCCACGTCGATCTTGAAGGCCAGGCCATGGGCTTGGGCCAGGGTCAGGTAGGCCATGCGCATGGTGGACAGCATGTCGCGCAGCGCGAAGGGCGAGGCCTCCAGCGTCAGGCGGCCGGCTTCGATCTTGGAGAGGTCGAGGATGTCGGAGATCAGGCCCGAGAGGCTTTCGGCGCTGTCCAGCATCTGGTCCAGGTACTCGCGCCGCGTCGCCTCGGGCAGGTCGGGCTGCTGCAGCATGCGGGCCAGGCCCAGCAGGCCGTTCAGCGGCGTGCGGATCTCGTGGCTGGTGTTGGCCAGGAAGGCGCTCTTGGCGCGGCTGGCGGCCTGGGCCTCGTCCTTGGCCTGGGCCAGGGCGGCTTCAACGCGGCGGCGCTCGGTCACGTCTTCCATGATCCAGATGGTGCCGCCGCGGCTGGGGTGGTTGGGGTCCACCGCGCGGGCCAGCAGGCGGCAGAGGAAGGTGCTGCCGTCGCGCCGGCGCATGGGGCGCTCGGTCTCGACCTGCTCGCCCAGGGCCAGGCGGGTGCCGAGGTCGCGGCCGACGGCGGCATAGTCCTCGGCGCTGGGCCAGACCACGCTGCCATGCTGGCCGATCAGGCCGCCCGGCGGCCAGCCGAACATGGTTTCGATCAGGCGGTTGGCCTGGATGAAATGCTGCTCGCGGGTCAGCGAGATGCCGATCGAGGCGTTCTCCAGAATCGCCTGGTGGACCAGGCGGGTGCGCTCGGTCTCGGTCACGTCACGGGCATTGATGACCACGTACTGCTGGCCGTCCAGCGCAAAGGGTGCGGCCGACATCAGCATGGACAGCGATTCGCCCGCCTTGCTGACAAAGGTGACCGGCAGCTCCGAGACCCGGCCCTGGGTGCGCAGCAGTTCCATCATGTGGTCGCGCTCGGCGCGGTTTTTCCAGATGCCCAGCTCCTCGGCGCTGCGGCCCAGCACCTCTTCGCTGCTGTAGCCGCTCAGGCGCTCGAAGGTCTTGTTGACCATGGCGTAGCGGCCGGAGCTGATCTCGGTCAGGGTGATCACGTCGGGGCTGGTGGCCACCAGGTGCGAGAGCAGGCCCTCGCTGCGGCGCAGGGCTTCCTGGGCGCGCGATTGCTCGGTCTGGTCGATGAAGAAGGACAGGGTGGCCGGGCCGCTGGCGGCATCCACGCGCACGCTGGTGGCCTGCACCAGGCGGTGGCGGCGCGACAGGGTGCGCAGGCGGAACTCGGCCATGGGCAGCATGCCGCCCACGGGCATGGCCTCGATCTTGGCGGCGCGCTGGCGGGCGCGCTCGTCATCGCCGGGCTCGTAGTGCGAGAACAGGTCCTGGCCGATCATGCTGGAGCGCTGGGTGTAGCCGAACATGGCCATGGCGGCCGGGTTGGCGTCCAGCACCCGGCCCCAGCGGTGCAGCACCAGGGGGCTGGGCGAGCGGCGGAACAGCTCGCGGTAGCGGGTCTCGGTGGCGTGGATGGCCTGCTCGGCCTGCACCTCGGCAGTGACATCGCGGCCCACGCCCCAGTAGCCGCGGAAATTGCCCTGCGCGTCGAAGCGCGGCTCGCCGCTGATCGACACATACAGCACGCTGCCATCGATGGCGCGGCGGCGTGCCACCAGGCCGTGGAAGGCGCGGTGCGATTCGAGGTCGGCGCGGTGCGCGTCCATGTCCTCGTCGTTCAGGCCGATCTGTTCCACCTCCCAGGGCGTCTTGCCCAGGCGGGCCTGCAGGTCCAGGCCGGAGCTGCCGGCCTTGTCTTCGGCCAGGTGGGTGAAGCGGTAGTCGCGGTTCATCTCCCAGTACCAGTCGGCAGCCATGCTCAGCAGGCCGCGGAAGCGGGCATTGCGGTCGCTGGCCGCCTTGGTCGAGCGCTTGACCATGCGCTCGGTCGCCAGGCCCACCAGCAGGCCCGAGAACAGCAGCAGGCAATGGATGGCGATGCGTGTGCCCAGCGGCTCGATGGCGGCGGTGCCGGCCGGCCAGCCTTGGTACTCGGCCCAGCCCAGGCCCAGGATGGCCAGCAGGCCCAGACCCGCCAGCCCCAGGCCGATGCGCAAGCCCAGCATGCCGGTGCCGAAGGCCGCGATCAGGCCGACCACAGCCAGGGCAATCGAATACAGGCCCACGCCGCGCGACACGGCGATCAGCACCGCCACCCCGATCACCAGGGACAGCAGCAGCACCACGGCCTTGGGCCCATGCTCGCGCGGCAGCTTCCACAGGCTCAGCAGGCTCAGGCTGCCCAGCACAAAACAGGCGGCCGGTGGCAGCAGGCCTTGCAGGGGTTCGTTGCCGGGGCGGCTCAGCATCAGCACCAGGGAGCCGATCAGCATGATGATCCCGCAGGTCATCAGGAACAGGCGCACCGCATGCCAGCGCACCTTGCGTTCAATCGCGGCCTGTTGCTCGGCCGGGCTCAGATCCTGGCCGACCAGGCTGCTCAAATCATCGAGGGAATCGGTACCGCTGCTGCTCACGTGTGCGCCCTGGCTTGGCGGCAAGAGAGGCTGCCGCTCACGACGGGGCCTGCCCCCGACGAACACCGCAGTCTCCCCGACTCCGCGCCCCCTGAACATCGGGACTGCACCGGTAAAACCGCGCTATTTCGCCGCCGCGCCACGGCCGTGCGAAAAGCGTGCAGGAAATGGCACGCAGGGCGTGGTGTGCCGGAATCCTTGCGCTGCGCCTCAGCGGCGCGCGGCGTTCAGGGTTTCGCGGGTGGCCAGGGCCACGCGGCGGGCGGCGGCGGCAAAGTCCTCGCCGGCGCTGGCGTAGAGCACGGCGCGCGAGCTGCTGACGATGATGGGGCCGCCCTGGCCCTCGCGGCCACCGGCACCGGCGCGCCAGCCGGCCTTGACCGTGGCCTCGGCGTCGCCGCCCTGGGCGCCCACACCGGGGATCAGGAGGGGCACGGTCGGTGCCAGCTCACGCACTCGGGCGATCTCGGCCGGGTAGGTGGCGCCCACCACCAGGCCCAGCTGGCCGTTCTGGTTCCAGTCGGTCTGAGCCAAACGGGCCAGGTGCTCGTACAGGCGCGGCTGGCCGGCGACATCGGCCAGGCGCTGGTTCTGCCAGTCGCTGCCGCCGGGGTTGGAGGTGCGGCAGAGCAGGATGGCGCCCTTGTCGCGGTAGCGCAGATAGGGTTCGATCGAATCGAAACCCATGAAGGGCGAGAGCGTCACCGCATCGGCCTGGTAGCGCTCGAAGGCCTCGCGGGCGTACTGCTCCGCGGTGGAGCCAATGTCGCCGCGCTTGGCGTCGAGGATGACGGGCACGCTGGGTGCCACGCGCTTGATATGGGCCATCAGCTGCTCCAGCTGGTCTTCGGCGCGGTGGGCGGCGAAGTAGGCGATCTGCGGCTTGAACGCGACCACCAGATCCTTGCTGGCGTCGACGATGGCGGCGCAGAAGTCATAGATGCGCGAGGCATCGCCCTTCCAGGCGCCCGGGAACTTGCTCGGCTCCGGGTCCAGCCCCACACACAGCAGCGAGTCGTTCAGGGTTTGTGCGGCGTGCAGTTGCTGGATGAAGTTCATGGGGGCTATGACCTTGAGATGGTGGCGGGGCAGGGTGGCATATTGTCCAATTTTTCAATCCGGGAGCCCAAACATGCGGGTCTTGAAGACGGAAAGGCTATGCCTGCGCTGGTTTGAAGCCAGCGATGTGGACTACGTGCTGGAACAGATCAGCGATGCGGGCTGGAAGCGCAATATCAGCGACCCCGGTGTGAACGACCTCGCCGCCGCGCGCGACTGGATGGAGGCCAAGCTCTTCAACTGGTACTGGCCGCAGGGCTTGGGCCTCTGGGCCATGGAGCGGCTCAGCGACGGCGTGGTGGTCGGCATGTGCGGCCTGCTGCAGCGCGACCATCTGCAAGCGCCCGACATCGGCTACGCCCTGCTGCCGCGTTATGAGGGCGCCGGCTACGCCCGCGAGGCCGCCCAGGCTTGCCGGGCCTATGCCCATGATGTGCTGGGTGAGACCCTCTTGTTCGGCACCACCGCCACCTTCAACGAGGCCTCGGGCCGGGTGCTGCAAGCGATCGGCATGCAGCGCCTGTCCACCGGCCCGCTGGGCGACAGCAGTGAGGACAGCCACCTCTACGGCGTCGGCGAGCCCAGCCGCCTGAGCGAGGACGGGCAGGTGCGCGATCTGCTGGCGCGCTTTTTCGCCGTCTTCGACAACCGCATCGGTCGCCATGCGCCACTGGCGGCCCTGCCTTACTTCTTCCTGCCCGAGGCGGTGATCAGCCGCGCCAGCCTGCCCGGTGAGCAGGCCGGTGTGCAGCGCATGAACGTGCGCGAGTTCGTCGAGCCGCGTGTGCAGATGCTGGCCCCGGGCGGCCGCCTGCAGGAGTTCTCCGAGTGGGTGAGCGAGCAGCAGGTGCAGATCAGCGGCCGTGTTGCCCAGGTCTGGCTGCGCTACCGCAAGAGCGGCATTCTGGACGGACAGGCCTTCGAGGGCGGCGGCGAGAAAACCGTGCAGCTGGTCAAGCCCGGGCGGCGCTGGAAGATCGCCGCCATCGCCTGGCAAGACCGGGATTGAGTCGGCCCCAGAGGGCGCAGCGGGCTGGCTACACTTCGGGCACTCCAGCCACCCTGCCTTGAAGCCGACGAACCATGGCCTCTTCCATCCTGCTTGTCGAAGACGACGAACGCCTGGCCGAACTGGTGGCCGAAGCCCTGCGAAAAGCCGGCTACGAGGTCAGCCTGGCCGCCACCGGCCCCGAGGGTGAGCGCCTGATGCGCGAACAGCCCTTCGATGTGGTGCTGCTGGACGGCCACCTGCCGGGCAAGGACGGCTTCGACGTGCTCCGCGATGTGCGGCCGGTGTTCCACGGCCGCATCGTCATGCTGACCGCGCGCGACGACGACATCGACCAGGTCCTGGGCCTGGAAGGCGGCGCCGACGACTACATCACCAAGCCAGTGGCGCCACGCGTGCTGCTGGCCCGCCTCAAGGCCTTGCTGCGCCGCGAGCTGGCGCCGGCCGGCGAGGCGGACGAAGACGCCGATTTGCGCTTCGGCGAGCTGCTGATCCGCCCTGCGGCGCGCGATGTGCTGCGCGCGGGTGAGCGGGTCGATCTGACCACGGCGGAGTACGAACTGCTGCTCTTCCTGGCCGAACGTGCCGGCCAGGTGGTCAGCCGCGACGACATCATGCAAGGCCTGCGCGGCCTGGAGTTCGACGGCCTGGACCGTGCCATCGATGCCCGCGTCTCGCGCCTGCGCAAGAAGATTGGCGACGACCCGCAGGCCGCCGAGCGCATCAAGACCGTGCGCGGCCAGGGTTATCTGTTCGCCCGCGATTGATTTGAACCCGCGCTGCCGGCCATGCCTGCCCTGAACATGCGCTCCCCCATGACCCGGGTCGCCCTGGGCCTGGGGGTCTCGGTGCTGACCCTGGTGCTGCTGGTGCAGGGCCTGCTGATGCTGGCCGTGGATGGGGTGACCGACGACTATGTGCGGCGCTTCATGCGCGGCACGGTGGACATGCTGCAGAACGAGCTGGCACCGCTGGCCCCGGCGCAGCGCGCCAGCCGGGTCAAGGTGCTGGACGAGCTGTTCGCCTACCCGGTGGCCCTGGCCCCGGCCGCCAGCCTGCGGCCTCAGGACATCGACACCCTGAGCCGCGGCGAGCTGGTGGTGCAGGGCTTCAACCGGCGCATTTATGCGGCCCTGCCGGGCTTGAACGAGCCTGGGGGTCAGGTCTTGCTGCTGGGGCCTTTGAACTCCGATGGGCACCCGGCCGGTCGGCTGCAGGTGCCGCGCGAAGTGTGGCTGCAGCTGGCGGCGTCCCTGTTGCTGGGCCTGGCGGTGTTTGCCCTGGCCGTCTGGCTGCTGCGCCCGGTCTGGCGGGACATGCGGGCCCTGCAGTTGGCGGCCGAGGGCATGACGGCGGGCCGCTTTGACATCACCATCCGCGAGCCCGAGAGCCGCCTCTTCGCCCCGCTGGCTGCCGGTGCCCGCGCCACGCTGGAGCGCCTGGCCACGGCCCTGGCCACCCAGCGCGAGCTGACCGGTGCGGTCTCGCACGAGTTGCGCACGCCGCTGGCGCGCCTGCGCTTTGCCATCGATGCCTTGGTGGACGAAGACGACGCCGGCCGGCGCGAGCTGGCGGTGCAGGCCTGCGAGCGCGACATCGACGAGCTGGACGCGCTGATCGACGCCAGCCTGATGCTGGCCCGCCTGGACATGGGGGCGCTGGAAGTCAGCAAGACGCCGGGCGATCTGGCGGCGCTGCTGCAGCAGGAAGCGGCCAGCCTGGCGCCGCTGCTGGACGGCAAGCAGCTCCGCACCGACATCCGCCTCGGCCCGCAGCCCCTGCATTTCGACGCCCGGCTCCTGCCCTACGCCCTGCGCAACGGCCTGCGCAATGCCGCCCGCCATGCCCGCGAGCACATCTGTCTCTCGGCCTGGCAGGATGAGGCTGGTCGCATCTGCCTGGCCGTGGACGACGATGGCGAGGGCGTGCCCGAGGCGCTGCGCGAGGCCGTGTTCACCCCCTTCAAGCGTCTGGACGGACCCAAGGAGCGCGGCAGTCGCGGCTTCGGGCTGGGTCTGGCCATCGTGCGGCGCGTGGCCGAGGCCCTGGGCGGTGAGGCGCTGATGCAACAGGCCCCCAGCCTGGCCGGCGCCCGCTTGCTGATGCGCTGGCCTGACGGACAATAGGGACGGATTGCATGCCTGACCTGCAATCCTGCACCACGCCTTTTCAACCCACCCCATCATGACATTGACACTGACGCCCTACACCGATGTGATCAAGGACGAGATGCTGCGCGAGATCGCCCGGCGCGGCGATGTGCGAGCCTTCCCGGCGCTCAGCACCCTGCTGCGCGAAGGCGACACCACCGACGCCTTCTACATCCTGCTCTCGGGCCGGGTGAAGGTCTTCGGCACCGACAGCAAGGGCCGTGAGGTGGTCTACAACACCATGGGTCCGGGTGAGTATTTCGGCGAGCTGAGCCTGGATGGCTCCAGCCGCTCGGCCTCGGTGCAATGCCTGGAGCCGGTCAAATGTGTGATGGTGCGCGGCACCGATATGCGCGAGTTCCTGGGCCAGCATCCTGACTTTGCCCTGCACCTGATCCGCCACCTGATCGCCTTGCTGCGCCGTTCGACCGACAGCGTCAAGAGCCTGGCCCTGGACGATGTCTATTCCCGCCTGGCCAAGCTGCTGCAGGAAATGGCCGAGCCCGATACCAGCGGCCGCCTGGTTGTGCCGCACAAGCTGACCCAGCAAGACCTGGCCGAACGCGTCGGCGCCTCGCGCGAGATGATCAGCCGCATCCTGCAGCAGCTGGTCAAGGGTGGCTATATCGAGCGCCAGGGTCGGCGCATGGTCTTGCTGAAGAAGCTGCCGCCGGGCTGGTGAGCCCTGGGCGTCAGCCTCAAACGGGCTGAACGCTGTGGCTGATGTTCAGCTTGAGCCACTGGCCCGGCTGCTGAGGCAGTTGCACCTGGTATTCCTGACCCTGGTGCTCGTAGCGCACCGTGTAGTCACGCACCTGCTCGCGTTGCACGCTGATCGGGCGGCAGACCTGCACCTGCTGCTGGCTGTAGCTGGGATAGCTCGCCGTCGAGCCTGAGGGTTCGGCCATGCTCTTGCCGATCAGGGCGCCGGTGGCGCTGCCGGCGGCGATGGCCACATGCTTGCCATTGCCCTTGCCGATCTGGCTGGCCAGCAGGCCGCCGGCCAGGGCGCCGAGCACGGCGCCACCGGTGCCGCTCATGCCGGCCTGGCTGGCCACGGGCGGCTGCATCACTTGCTGGGTTTCATAGCTGCATTGCTGGCGCGTCTCGGTGATGCGCTCCAGGTTCGGCGTGGACGAGATCACCCGCACCAGGGTACTGCTGCTCGCCTGCGGGCCCAAGGTTTGGGCGCGCACCTCGGCCGGCAGGCCGGCGAAGAGCACGGCGCTCAAGCCCAGGGCCAGGGCGCTGGCGGCGATGTTCTGGGCCGGGCTGCGTTCGGCGATGCTTTGCTCGGCCAGAGCCGGCAGCTGCTGCAGCGGGCGTGCCTCGGGGCGGGCGCGGCGGCTGTTGAACTTGCGCTGGAAGGGGCTGAGGGTGGTGGCCAGGGCGTGCATGGTTGCGGTCTCCGTTGCTGATCGCGAAGTGGATCGTTGATCGATGAACGGAATTGTCAGAAACCCAGGCTCCCACGTCTGTGGCGCTTG
>JAIXSD010000654.1 GCA_027484885.1 Rubrivivax sp. | reverse complement strand
TCATGGATTGTTTCCCTCGTAGAGTGTCTTGTCGGCCAGGCTCAGCTGCGGTTGGCCCGCACTCGCACCTCGGCTCGTTACTACTTTTTACAAACGGGCGCGATGGTACGAGATGCCATGCGCACATCGCTCCCCTCTTTTGGGGGAGTTGGCCGCCCGAGCATCGAAGCTCCGCGCCTGCGCATGGCTTGAGCCAGGTCAACACCGCCGGTCTCCAGACTGCCAAGATGGCATCAAGGAGATCGCCATGACGAAGCACCTCAACGCCACCCAGATTCAAGAGCTGCGCGAAGAACTGCTGCGCCAGCAGCGCGAGCTGGAGCGTGAACTCGACGGACAGCTGGGCGCGCTGAGCCGGGTCGAGCATGCGCGCGAGGCCTTGCTTCAGGACGGCGATGGCAACAGCCAGCGTGAGCCGGCGCTGGATGCCAGCCGCGAAGTGGATCTGGCGCGCAGCGATCAGACCCTGCAGTCGCTGCGCGAGCTGATCGCAGCCCTGGAGGCCCTGGATCACGAGGACTTTGGGGTCTGCAAAGACTGCGGCGAGCCGATTGCCTTTGCCCGGCTGCTGGCCCGCCCAGCCAGCGGGCGCTGCCTGCATTGCCAAACCCAACACGAGGGCGCACCCGCCCATCTGCATTGAGCGGCCCCCTCCCTGGCCTTCGCGCTTTCAGCTTTCCTTTTCTGAACCTTTCTTTCATCCGCCAACCAGGACCGCAAGCATGAACACCACATCGACCCCGCACACCACCACCTTCCACGCCGTCGTCTGGCTGGATCATCAGCAAGCCAAGGTTTTGCAGTTCGACGCCGAGCATGTGCAGGCCGAGAAGATCAAGGCCCACAGCCACCACACCAAGCAGCATGGCAGCGCGGTGCGCAGCGAACATGAGTTTTTTGGCGAGGTCTGCGAGGCGCTGAAGGGCATCGAGGAAGTGCTGGTGGTCGGATCGAGCACCGCGCAAAGCGACTTCAAGCACTACGCCGACAAGCACCGCCCGCAAATCGCCAAGCACATCGTGGCCTACGAAACCGTGGACCACCCGACCGAAGCGCAGCTGGTGGCCAAGGCGCGCCAGTTCTTCGTCAAATATGACCGCATGGCCGGTACGCCGTCACCGATGTGAACGCAAGTTCCACGGGTCGCCGCCCGTAGACTTTGCGCTTTGCAGTACAGGGGCCAGCACATGGGTCGATCGATGGCGTGCCCGTCCGGGCGTTCAGGGCTGAGCCACCATGCGGCGCCGTGACTGCGTCCTGGCCGGCTTGGCCGCCGGCCTCAGCCCCTGGGCCTTGGCCAAACCCGGCCTGGGCGGGCCCCTGAAAGCGTTCACCGAGCATTTGCCGCCGCTGAACTTTCAAGACGCTGCCGGCCAGCCCGCGGGCTTCAGCAGCGAGTTGTTGCAATTGATGGCTGAGCAGGCGCAGCTGAGCCTGGACATCCAGGTTCAGCCCTGGCGCCGCGCCGTTCAAGCCGCTGCGGCGCAAGACAACAGCATCCTGTTCTCCCTGACCCGCCTGCCCGAACGCGAGCGGCAATTTCGGTGGGTCGGGCCGATCAGCGAGCGCCGCATCATGGTCTACGGCCTGCGCCAGCGCGAGGATCTGCCGGTGCTCAAGCACGTCAACGATCTGCGCCGCCTGCAGCCGGGCATGAAGGTGGGCGTGGTGCGAGAGTCCGCCGCGGCACGCCGGCTGCAAGACGAGGGTTTGCTCGCCGGCGATGCCCTGGAGCTGGCGCTCGACGACGGCAGCAATCTGCGCAAGCTGCTGGCGCGCCGCATGGACTTGATGGTGATGCTGGACTGGGCTGCCGCCTGGCAGCTGCACCAGCTGCGGCTGGACTACCGAACCCTGCGGCCCTTGCTGGAACTGGACGCGCGCCGCAGCTACTGGTTCGGCCTGCACCCCGACAGCGACGACCGCGTGGTGCAAGCCCTGCAGGCGGCGCTCGACCAACTCAAGCGCGACGGGCGCTACGCCCGACTGCGCCAGCGCTACTTCAGCTAACGCCCGACTCAGACAGGCTGCAAGCAGCCGATCAGGGCGTGGTCCAGCGCAGCCAGCCGCGCAGGGCCCAGGCGACGGGCCCGCGCGCGGCAGGCAGCTGCAGCAGCGCGGCCAAAGCCGGGTCCATGCTGACCCGCATCAGCTGCCGGAAGAATGAGCGGCTGCCGAGCGGCAAAGACAGGGTCACCACCTCCTGCAAACAGGCGGAGGCCAGGCGCTGGCCCTCGGGCGTGAAGCGCCAGTGCTGCGCCTCGTAGCGCTGCTGAAAATCCAGCCACTGCGCCGGGCTCAGGCGCACCTCGGGGATGCCCATGGCCTCGCCCACCCGGGCCCAGAAGTCCAGCAGCAAGGCCTGCTCGGCCGCGCTCAACGGCGAGCCGCCGTGGGCCGCGTTCCAGCGCAGGGGCTCCAGCATGAAGAGCGCCAGCACATAGCGAAAATCATCGGCCTCGGCCTGCACCGGCGCATGGGCAGCGCGCAGGCGCTGCAGCGCCGCCTGGCCTTGGGGCGAGCCCAGGCCATGGCAGATCAGCTCGCGCAAGGTGTTGCGGGTGCGGGCCAGGCGCGCCTGGGTGCGCGGCACCAGCTCGCTGTGGCTGTAGAAGACCTGCACCAGCTCGCCCACCGCCATGGCCCGGATCAGGGCCAGATAGGTGCCGATGCGAAACATGCGGCGCCGTCGGGCGCCGTAGTACAGCGCCTGGACAGTGGCCGCCTCGGGATGGCGGGCCGCGCGCACCTCAGCGGGCCGCCGGCGCGCGGTAGATGCTGCGGCCGGCCTTGATGGTCTCGCGCACCTGGATGCTGCGCAGCTGGGCCGGCGGCACGGTCAGCGGGTTCTTGGACAAGACCACCAGATCGGCCAGCTTGCCCACTTCCAGCGAGCCCTTGTTCGCCTCCTCGAAATGCTGCCAGGCGGCCCACAAGGTGATGGACTTGAGCGCCACCTCGACTGGCAGGCGCTGGTCAGGGCCCAGGATGTCGCCGCTGCGGGTGCGGCGGTTGACCACCGCGTCGAGGATGGCGATGGCATCCGGGAAAGCCACCGGCGCGTCGTGATGCTGGGTGAAGATCATCTGGCGGCGCAGCGCCGACTGCGCCGGCGAGATGCGGTCACCGCGCACCGCGCCCAGGGTTTCGTCGCGGTGCCAGTCACCCCAGTAGTAGGCATGCATGCCGAAGAAACTGGGCGTCACGGCCAGGCGCTTCATGGCATCGAGCTGGTCCTCGCGCACGGTCTGGGCGTGGATCATCACGGTGCGCCGGTCGGCCGCGCCGTACTTGGCCGTGGCTGCGTCAACGGCGCGCAGCATCTGGTCGGAAGCGGCGTCGCCATTGGTGTGCACCAGCAGCTGCCAGCCCTTGGCATAGGCCTGGTCCACGGCTTTCTGGGTGGCATCGTCGCTGAGCGCGGGGTAGCCGCGGTAGTCGTCGCCCTTGCCGGCCGGCGGATGGTGGTAGGGGTGGGTCAGAAACGCCGTCTTGCCCTGGGGCGAGCCATCGAGGCTCAGCTTGACGCCGCCGATGCGGAAGCCGCTCTTGTACTCACGGCCCCAGTAGCCGCCCGACTGCTCCATCAGGCCGGCGGTGAAGGGCAAGGTGATGTCGGGGTAGGAGACCAGGTCGATCAGCATCTTGCCGCCTTGCGACAGCGCCACCCAGGTCTTGTTGCTGGCCTCGTCCGAACGGCCGTCCTGGCCGGTGGTGAAGCCGAACTTGGCGTACAGCTTCTGGCCTTCCACCAGCATGGCGGCATAGTCCTGCGGCGAAGGCTGGACCAGGCCCATGCCGGCGCTGAACCAGGCGGTTTCTTCGAGCACGCCATTGGGCGTCTTGCCATCGGCCTCGCGCTGGATGTGGCCGCCCTCGGGGTCCTTGCTGTCGGCGTTCAGGCCGGCCAGCTGCAAGGCCTTGCTGTTGAGCACGCCCAGATGGCCACTCTGGTGAATGATGATGACCGGCAGGTCTTTGGACACGGCGTCCAGCTCCTGGCGGTTGGGCGCCCGGCGCTCTTTCAGCTGCGCCTCGTCATAGCCAAAGCCGAGGATGATTTTGTGGCTGCGCGCCACCGGGCCCTTGGCGTAGTCGCGCAGCAGGCCCTGGATGGCGGCCACGCTGCTGCCCTTGCCGTCCGGCGGCGGCAGCAGATTGGCCGACACCGCCTGCAAGCCCGTCAGCGAGACATGGCCATGGGCATCGACAAAGCCCGGCAGCAAGGCCTGACCCTTGAGGTCCACCACCCGGGTCTTGGCGCCTTGCAGGGCGCGCACCTCGGCCTCGCTGCCCACGGCCTGGATGCGGCCGCCGCGCACCGCCAGGGCCTGGGCCCGCGGCTGGGCGTCGTTCATGGTGACCACATAGCCGTGCAGATAGATGGTGTCGGCCGGCAGCGGCGCCGCGGCCTGCAGATTCAGGCTGAAGGCCAAAGCACTCAGCACCAGAGCACGCGGAAGATCGACAGGACGCATGGGCAAGGCTCCCGGGGCATGAAACCCCAATCATGGAAGCGCCAAGAATACTTGAAGGCCGTGACGCCCAGGCCCGGCCTGCAGCCCGTCAAAGCACGGCGTAACGCCCCGGCTTGTGGTTGACGGCGATGAAGAGGTTCATCACCACCGCGGCCAGCACTGAGTAGGCCACGCGGGTCGGGTCCACCACGGTCAGCGCGCACAGCACGATCACGCAGTCGATGCCCATCTGCACCTTGCCGGCCCGCCAGCCTTTGGCATGCTGCAAGTAAAGCGACACGATGGTGGCGCCGCCCAGGCTGGCGCGATGCCGAGCCAAGAACAAGCAGCCCGATCCGAGCAGCAGGCCGCCCAGCACGGCGGCATAGGCCGGGTGCAGGCGCTCGATGGCGAAGAGCTTGGGCGACCATTCGGTCAGCGCCGACAGCCAGGCAATGGCAATGAAGGTCTTGAGCGTGAACTCGCGCCCCATGCGCTGCCAGGCAAACCAGTAGAAAGGGATGTTGATGATGAAGAACAGCTTGCCCAGGCTGATGCCCGTGGCGTAATGCAGCACAAAGGCCGCGCCGGCCGTGCCGCCAGTCATCAGGCCGACCTGGGCGAACAGGATCAGAGCCAGGGAGACGAAGAGCACGCCAGTGAAGATGGCCTGGGCGTCTTCGAACAGGCTGTGGGCGTGAATGCTGGGATCGAAGTAAGGCCCGGGGCGCACCGCGCCAGTGGGCTGCGCCTTCGGGGCAGGTGGGAGTTCAGGGGCCGGTGCTTCGCTCATGGCGCAGTTTTGCATGAAGCGGCAGGCGCGGGAAGGCAACTGCCGCTCTGCCGCCCACCCACAAGCCCCCGCATCAAGCCGAGCCGCAGCTCCGGCTCGCCCGCAAACCCTTGAGAAAGGCCCGGCGTACGCCGCCGGCGGTGATGGCCGCAGTCACCTGGCGCGAGTGGCGTTCGGCGCCGCTCAGCTTACGGATCCAGCCGCGGAAGGGGATCACGCCCTCGGCCGTGCGCTGCAAGGCGCCGACGGCGGCGCCCGAGCCGGCCTCGGCGCCGCGCTCCAGCAGGCCCGGGTGGTTGTCCGACACCGGAGCGTCGATATCCGGGCCCAGCACCTCGTCCAGGGCCCGGATGTCCAGCGCCAGGCTGGCGCAATCCTGTGCAGCCGGCAGACCATAGGGTGCCCGTTGCGCCGCTGCCAGCACGGCAGGTATGGCGGCACTGAGCAGGTTCAGGTCACTCAGCGGCGTGGCGACGGCCGTGCCGGCCTTGCCTTGATCGGTGCTGGAACAGGCAGCCAGCAGGCACAGAGCGGTCAAGGGAATCAGGGAAATCAGGCTTCGCATGAGCGGGACGATAGCAGAGCGCCGGTCCTTCAAAGGGCCGCGCTCGGCACGGGCTCGGGCCGCCGGATCGCCCGCATCGCCCAGAGAAAGTCAGCACCGAAGCGCTCGGCATCGGCCGGCTGCGCCTGCATCGGCAGCAGGCTGGCGGTCTCGAAGTGCCCGCCCCAGATGAGATCTCCTGGACCTCGGGTGACTGTAGATACAGCG
>JAIXSD010000494.1 GCA_027484885.1 Rubrivivax sp. | reverse complement strand
CTGGCACAAGCCCATATTCACCCCACGGTGCAGCGCTTGATCATGCCGCCGCCGGCCGGCACGGCCAAGGACTGGGCGGCCTATCGCGCCCGCTTTGTCGAGCCGCGCCGCCTGCAGGCCGGCCTGCAGTTCTGGGAACAGAACGCTGCCAGCCTGGCCCGGGCTGAGAACGAATACGGCGTGCCGGCCGAGCTGATTGCCGGCCTGATCGGCGTCGAGACTTTTTACGGCCAGATCACCGGCGGCTTCTCGGTGCTGGACGCCCTGGCCACCCTGGCTTTTGAATTCCCCAGTGGCCGCAGCGACCGCAGCGCGTTTTTCCGCAGTGAACTGGCCGAGTTCCTGAAGCTCTGCCGCCGCGAGGGCTTCAATCCCGCCGAGGTCAAAGGCTCTTACGCGGGCGCCATGGGCTGGCCGCAGTTCATGCCCGGCAGCTGGAACCGCTATGCCGTGGACTTTGACGGTGACGGCCACATCGACCTGATCCAAAGCCAGGCCGATGCCATCGGCAGCGTCGCCCACTACCTGGCCCGCCACGGCTGGCAGCGCGGCCTGCCCACCCACTACAGCCTGGCCATGCCGGTGGACACCAGCGCCCGCGCCCGCCTGCTGGCGCCCGACATCAAGCCCAGCTTCACCGTGCAAGACCTGCAAGCCGCCGGTGCCCAGCTCAGCGAGGCCGCGCTGGAGCACCCGCCCAAGCAGCTGCTCGCCGTGGTGGAGCTGCAAAACGGCGAGGCCGCACCGAGCTACTGGATCGGCACCGAGAATTTTTATGTGCTGACCCGCTACAACTGGTCCAGCTACTACGCCTTCGCGGTGATCGAACTGGGCCGCAGCCTGGCCGGCCTGCGGGCGGCCGGGCGCTGAGAAGCCAGCGAAACATCAGGCGAGGATGAACATGAACTTCAAGCCCCTGGCCTGCGGCATCGCCGCCGCCTCATGCCTGTTTTCAGCGCAGGCCTACCAGGCGGTGGAAGCAGGTCTGCTCCCTTTGAAAGAACGTTTGAGCGTGCTGGCGCAAGACCAGAAACGGCTGGACGAAGCGCTGCGCCGCGAGGACAACAGCGCCGAAGCGCGTGCCCAGGCCTGGCGACAGAGCCAGGCCCTGGCGGCCGAGCGGGCGCAGGTGGAGCGCAAGATCGAGCAAGCGAAATCTTGGGCAAATTCGCCGCTGCTGATGCATGCGGCGCCAGCCCCGGTCGAACCGCGCCACCCAGCGCCAAGGGAACCCAAGCCATGAACGACAGCCACACGCGCCGCCGCGCGGGCCACACCAGCGCGAGACAGTTTTTGCAGACCGTGTTGCAGCGCTATGCCGGCCTCAGTGAATACGCCGATCGCGGCCAGGTGCAGATCTGGCTGGGCCGCGAGCCCTATGCCATCGAGTTCCGCACGGCACGCAACGCGGCAGGCGATTTCCGTTTCGACTTCGACTGCCCTCACCCCTACCAGCCGCTGCGCCACCACATCAGCCACCACAGCCTGGGCTGGGTGGCGGACGATGCCTTCCTGACCCTGGGCTATCCGACCCCAGAGCAACCCCTGAGCCGGCGTTTTGACGACCGCAGCTATGCCGTGGCGGCAGCCACCGGCATCTCGAAGGGTTCGGCCCACACCATTGCGAGCCTGCTGTTCCCGGAGACCGGCGGCCTCAGCCTGCTGTCGCTGCAGCGCCTGCGCTTTCGCGGCCTCAAGCAGGTGGACGGGGTCGCCTGCTACCGCATCACCGGGCATTGGGACCGGTCTCGGGTCACGCTGCTGATCGGCATGCACGACCTTTTGCTGCGCGAGTGCACCGAGCACCGCCGGCGCCGCGTAGAGCGGCGCTGGCCCTGTGCCTTGAGCACGCTGGCCGGCCCTGAAACCTTCACAGCACCGCCGGCCTCGGCAGCGGCCAGCACCACCCTGACAACCAGCCCATGAGCCCCATGCCTTTGGATGCCGCCTACACCGTGCTGCTGGCCACGCCCAGCCTAGACACCTATCGCCATCTGCGCAGCGCCAGCGGCCTGAGCGCCAAGACCGAGGAGGCCGCCCTGCGCGGTCTGGCCGGCAGCTTGTTTGCCGTGCAGATTCAGCACCAGGGCGAGACCGTGGCCATGGGCCGCCTGATCGGCGATGGTGGCTGCTTCTACCAGGTGACCGACATCGCCGTCCTGCCCGCCCACCAAGGCCGCGGCCTGGGCAAGCGGGTGATGGCCGAGATCATGAAACACATCGAGACCGAGCTGCCCGAGTCGGCCTATGTCAGCTTGATCGCCGACGGCCAGGCCCATGAGCTCTATGCCCAGTTCGGCTTCAAGCTGACCGCGCCTCGCTCGGTGGGCATGGCCATGCGGGTGGGCCCACGCCAGGCGTCGGCCTGAGGCGAACTCAGCGTTTCATTCCATCGCCAAGAGGTTTCTCATGTCGTCTGAACCCGCTTTCGGTGCTGTTGTTTTCGCCAAGGATGTGCCCGCCCTGGCCCGCTTCTACGAGGCCGTGCTGGGCCTGCAACGCCTGCACAGCGCCGACGATCACTGCGTGCTGCGCGCCGCCTCGGGCATGGAGCTGGTGGTGCATGGCATCCCCCAGGCCATTGCCGACAGCTTCAGCATCAGCACGCCGCCCGAGCGCCGAGAGGACTGCGCCCTCAAGCTCTTCTTCCCCGTGCCCAGCCTGGCCGCGGCACGTGCGCGAGCGCGAGCGCTGGGCGGCGATGTGCTGGGCCCCGAGCGCGAGTGGCAGATGCGCGGCTTTCGCGCCTGCGACGGGCATGACCCGGAGGGCAATGTCTTGCAGCTGCGCGAGCCGGTCTTGTCACCGCCCAGCTCGACATGAATCGCGTGCAAGAGCCCACAGCCTGGCGCGCCGCCTGCTTCTGCGGCGCCGCGTCCTTGAGCTGCAGCGCCGCACCGCGCGGCTTCATGCACTGCCATTGCGGCCAATGCCGGCGGCTCAGCGGTGGCGCCTTCAGCTCCTGGCTGAGCCTGCCTGGCGAAGCCGTGCAGATCCAGGGTCAGGCCGCCTTGCGCGAGTTCGCGCCCACGGCCAACGGCCGGCGCTTTTTCTGCGGCCACTGCGGCAGCCACCTCTACACCCTGGACTCGCGCATGCCCGAGATCATCGGCGTGCCTGCCGGGGCCGTGCTCGGGCCTGATGTTGGCGGGCCGGCCATCGACGCCTGGCCACGCGCCAGCGGGCACTACTTCTGCAGCGATGGCGCACCCTGGGTGGCGCAGCCGGGCGATGGCCTGCCTCGCCGCGGCGGCACGGATGGCATGAGCCTGATTCCCGACTGACGGACCGAACCCGCCCAACAAAGCCGCCGCTGCGGCCGCCAGGTCGGCTGAGGCACACTGCGGCCTGCGCCGCGCCGCATCACGCTGCACCGCACTGCAAAGGCATCCACCTGAACCACCGCACCGCTCTCATGACCCCTGCTGCCCTGCCGCCCAC
This sequence comes from Rubrivivax sp., assembly GCA_027484885.1. Taxonomy (GTDB): domain Bacteria; phylum Pseudomonadota; class Gammaproteobacteria; order Burkholderiales; family Burkholderiaceae_C; genus Paucibacter_A. The sequence goes on along the minus strand of JAIXSD010000494.1, from coordinate 3,835 downwards.
CCGCCGCACCTGGTTTCGCCATGGTTTGAGCCTGGCCCTGCTCGCCGCTGCGCTGGCCCTGGGCGGCTGGAGCCCGGCGGCGCGGGCGCAGCGCATGGCCCTGCCGGTGGACGAGCCCGAGGTGGTCAAGCGTTACCCACATGACCCCACGGCCTTCACCCAAGGCCTGCTGTTCCGCGACGGCCAGCTGTTTGAGAGCACGGGGCTGAACGGCCGCTCCAGCATCCGCCGCGTGCGCCTGGACGATGGCCAGGTGCTGCAGAAGCGGGACATCGCGCGGGAGCATTTCGCCGAGGGCCTGACCGCCTGGAAGGACGAGCTCTACCTGCTGACCTGGACCACGCACAAGGTCTTTGTCTTCGACCTCAAGAGCTTCGAGCCCAAGCGCGAGTACAAGCTGCCCGGCGAAGGCTGGGGCCTGACCCACGACGAGCAGCACCTCTACCTCAGCGACGGCAGCGCCGAGCTGCGCGTGCTGGAGCCCAAGACCTTGCGCGAGCTGCGCCGCATCCCGGTGCGCGCCCTGGGCCAGCCGGTGGACCAGCTCAACGAGCTGGAATGGGTGGACGGCGAGATTTACGCCAACATCTGGCAAGCCGACATCATCGCCCGCATCGACCCGGCCAGCGGCCAGGTGCGCGGATGGATCGACCTGCGCGGCCTGCGCAGCCAGCTGCCGCCGCAAACCCGCAGCGGGCCCCGCAAGCCGCAGGCCGAGGACGCGCCCGAGGTGCTCAACGGCATCGCCTGGGACGCCGCCGGCAAGCGCCTCTTCGTCACCGGCAAGCTCTGGCCGACGCTGTTCGAGATCAAACTCAAGCGCCGGGGCTGACTCCGCCCTGGACGCTCACCAGGGCAGCGCCGCCTCGTCGGAAGCCGTCGCCGAGGCCGCGCCCTCTGCAGGTGCCGGCGGCCCCACCCAGGCAGGCGCTTGCGAGGGCTGGCGATGCCAGTAGCGCCGGTCCAGCTGCCGCTGGCAGCTCGGCGAGGCTTGACCATCGCTGCGCCAGCGCCAGGCGCCGCAGTCTGGGCTGTTGAAGACCGCGATGTCGGCCGCCTGGTAGCGCGCCAGCACCGGCAAAGCCGGGTGGCCAAAGCGGTTGCGGTAGCCTGACTGCACCACCGCCCAGCGCGGCGCCACCGCCGCCAGCAGCTCCGGCGTCGACGAAGTCTTGCTGCCGTGGTGCGGCACCAGCAGCAGCTCGGCGTGCAGATCTTGGGCACGATGGCGACGCAGCAGTTCGGCCTCCTGCCCGGCCTCCAGATCGCCCATCAAGAGCGCGCTGTGCTGGCCCGAAGCATTGCGAACACGCAGCACGCAAGACAACTCATTGCTCTTGAGCTGCTGCCGCTGCACCTGCTCGGCGCTCGGATGCAGCAGCTCGAACTGCACGCCGTCCCAGGCCCAGCGCTGGCCGGCCTCGCAAGGCAGCGAGCTCGGGAACAGGCGGTGCAGCGCATGGCCGGGCTCCAACGAGCTGCGCAACACTTGCACCGGCAGGCCGGCGGCCACCGATGCCGCGCCTCCGACATGGTCGCTGTCACGGTGGCTGAGCATCAGCTGGTCGAGCCGACGCACCCCGAGCGCCCGCAAGAGCGGCAGCAGCACACGCTGGCCAGCGTCCACCCCGGGCGCGTACTGCGGGCCGGCGTCGTAAAGCAAAGCGTGATGCGCGGTGCGCAGCAACACCGCCGTGCCCTGCCCGATATCAGCCGCCAGGAACTCGAACTCCCCCTCGCGCGGTCGCTCGGGCGCCGGCCACAGCAAGGGCAGCGCCAGGGCCACACCCAAGGCCCGCAAGCGCCAAGGCAGCGGCAGCACCAGCATTGCGCCACCGATCAGCCCGGCCGCCTGGGCCCAGAGCGGCGCCACCGGCACCACCCACACCGCCAGCGGCCAGCTCACGAGAACGCGCAGCAAAGCCATCATCCATTCCACGCACAAGGCGCCCCAGATCCACAAGCCCGGCAGGAGGGCGCCGCCCAGCGCCAAGGGCGTGATCACCAGACTGACCCAGGGGATGGCCAGCAGATTGGCCAGCACACCCACCACCGACAGCTGCTGGAAGAACAGCAGGCTCAGCGGCGCCAGGCCCAGGGTGGCCACGGCCTGGTTGCGCAGGCCGGCCATCAGCTGGGCCAGCCAGCCGCGCGCGGGGTCACCGTCACCGGCCGCCATCAAGAGCCCCACAGCGCAAAAAGACAGCCAAAACCCAGCCTGACAGACCGCCCAGGGATCGACCGCCGTGACCACCAGGGCCGAGAGCAGCAAAGCCAGCGGCCAGGGCCAGCGCACACCCGCGCTGCGCATCAAGGCCAGGCTGGCCAGCATCCACACCGTGCGCTGCGCTGGCACGCCCCAACCGGAGAACAAGGCATAGGCCAGGGCCGCCGCCACCCCGCCCCAGCGGGCGACGGCCGGCGCCGGGCAGCGCAGGCACAGGCGCGCACTGCCACGCCAGGCCCAACCCAGCAGGCCCTGGGCCGCCCAGGCGAACATGGTCACATGCAGGCCGCTGACGCTGAGCAAATGGCTCAGGCCGGTGTCACGGAACAAGGCCCAGTCGGCCCGGCTGATGGCGGCCTGGTCGCCCAGGCTGAGTGCCGCCAGCACACCGGCCGCACTGGGTTCGCTGACGCGCCGCTGCAAGGCCTCGCGCAGGCGCTGCCGCGCCGCATCGATGCTGCTGAGGGGCGCCTCAGCCAGGCGCTGCTGCGCCCCGCCCGGCCGCAGCACGCCGCTGGCTCGCAGCCCTTGCTCGAACATCCAAAGCTCGTAGTCAAAGCCGTGTGGATTCATCAAGCCTTGCGGCTGCTTGAGGCGCACCAGCAGCTGCCATCGCTCGCCCGCACGCAGCGGCGGCGGCGCGGCATCGGGATGGTCGGCGTATGCGCTCAGCAGCAAGCGCGGCGGCAGTTGCAGCGCAGGATCGCTGGCCAGAGGCCCGGCATGGCCGGCTTCCAGCGCAAACTCGAAGCGCCAACCAGGCGCACCGGCCTGGCCCAGGGTGGCGGCCGGCAGCGAGTCGATGCGGCCGATCAAGAGTACATCGCGCCCCTCCCAGGCCTCGGGCAGGCGTTCGGCCAGGCGCTGCTCGGCGCGCCAACTGCCGTAGCTGAAGGCCAGCAAGCCAGCCGCCAGGCTGAACCCGAAGAGATGCAAGGTCGGCGCGCCGCGGCTGCGAATCGCCCCCATCAAGCTGGCCAGGCCCAGCAGCAAGACCGCCGCAAACTCACCCTCGCCCGGCAGCTCGCGTTGCAACTGCACACAGGCCAGACCGGCCAGCCAGGCCAAGGCCGGCAGGGCCAGGCGAAAGGGCCAGAGCGTGGCCGGCGCACGGCGCGCCACAGCCTGCAGCGGATCGGCGGTTGCGGGAGAGTGCATGCGTCTCACGTGCTCCGGCGGCAACGCAGCCCGGCTCAGCGGTGGCCGTACCGAGGCGGCCCCTCAGGCCGCTCGGTGTAGGATGCGCGCCACCCGATCGTAGCCAGGGCAGCGCCGCTTTCACAGCCGCGAGCCCGCACTGCGATCCCCCGAATTCAGCATGCCAAAGAAAGAAAGCGGTCTCGCCATGAGCAACACCAGCCCCAACGTCTACACCACACTCGACACCCTGGGCATCAGCCTGCCGCCGCTGGCCGTGCCTGTGGCTGCCTACGTGCCTTTCGTGCGCACCGGCAACCTGGTTTTCGTGTCGGGCCACATCGCCAAAAAGGACGGCAAGGTATGGGTCGGCCAGCTCGGCCGTGACACCGACACCGCCACCGGCCAAGCCGCCGCGCGCGCCATCGCCATCGATCTGATGGGCACCCTGCACGCCGCCGTGGGCGATCT
>JAIXSD010000488.1 GCA_027484885.1 Rubrivivax sp. | reverse complement strand
GTCCAGGCCGAGCGCCCGGCGCAGGCCGGCCCAGCCCTCGTGGGCTTCGTAGTCGGCCAGCGAGAGCGGGTCGATCACGCCGACACGGCGGAAGGTCAATCGCTCTTGCAGGGCCAGGAAAGGGATCTGCTCGGTCACGCCCTGGCGCAGCGGGTGGTCGCCGCCCTGCAGCAGGCCGGCATCGAGCAGGCCCGGCACATCGGCGGCCTCGACCGGGCCGTAGGCGATGCGGCCTTGCGCAGTCTGCACCTCGACCAGGGTCTCCAGCCAGAACAGGCCGCGCGAGCCATTGCGCACCAGCTCGATGCTCAGGCCACGGCATTGGCATTCATGGCGCAAGGCCTCGGCCACCTCGTCGGCGCCCACCGCCAGCGCGGCGGAATCGCGCGGCACAAATACTTTCGTCACGATGGCGCTCGTCATCACAGGCCCTCCTTGGCCAGCAGGGCGTCCAGCTTGGCCGGCGTCATGCGGGCGTGCAGGCGCTCGTTGATTTGCAGGGCTGGGGCCGAGGCGCACAGGCCCAGGCAGTAGACCGGCTCCAGCGTCACCGCGCCATCGGCGCGCGTGTGGTGCGAGGCGCAGCCCAGGCGCGCCTCGGCATGGGCCAGCAGCGCCTCGGCGCCGCGGGCCTGGCAAGCCTCAGCGCGGCAGACCTGCAGCACCTGCTTGCCGGGCGCTGAGCTGCGGAAGAAATGGTAGTAACTGATCACCCCATGGACCTCGGCCCGGGACAGGCTCAGGTGCTCGGCAATCAGGGGCACGGCGGCCGGCGGTACATGGCCCAGGGCTTCCTGCACGGCATGCAGAAGCGGCAGCAGGGCGCCGTCTTGGGCCGGGTGCGCGGCCAGCAGTTCGTGTATTGATTCGTCCATGGGGAAATTGTCGGGTAAAGCAGAAACAGCAAGAAGAAAGACAGCGATCGCAACACAGGCAGACAGACAGGCAGAGAGAGAAAGCGAGCGAGCCTGCCGCTGAGCGGAAGCCGACCCGGTGGGGTCGGCGGCTCGTCAGGTCGGGCCCGTCTCGCTTGACTCCATGCGTGCCCGTTGCGTTCAGTTGAAGAACTTGGTGACGCTCAGGCCGGTGCGGTACACGCCCCAGGCCAGCGGAATGCCCACCGCCGCCCAGGCCAGCAGCACGATGGCGACGCTGCTCTTGTGATGCGTCATGGTGACATTGCCCACCTCGGAGGCGACCGCGCGGTCATGGGCCAGGCGCTTTTCCTCGGCCAACTCTGCGGCACTCATGAAGTGCTTGGGGTCCAGCGGCCGCACCAGCAGATTGCAGATCAGGCCGATCACCAGCATGCCCACCAGGATGTACATGGTCTGGTTGTAGACCTGTTCGCGCGGGATGCCCAGGCCCAGTTGGTAGTCGCGCATGTAGTTCACGACGATGGGGCCCAGCACGCCGGCGGTGGCCCAGGCGGTCAACAGCCGGCCGTGGATGGCGCCCACCATCTGCGTGCCAAACAGGTCAGCCAGATAGGCCGGCACCGTGGCAAAGCCGCCGCCGTACATGCTCAGGATGATGCAGATCGCGCCCACGAAGAGCAGCTTGTTGCCGGCCATGGCGCTGCCGGGGATGCTGGCGTACATCAGGCCGCCGAGCACGAAGAAGACCACATAGGTCATCTTGCGGCCCAGCTTGTCCGACAGGCTGGCCCAGAAGAAGCGGCCGCCGATATTGAACAGGCTGATTAGCGCCGCAAAGCCCGCCGCCACGCCGGCGATGGCCGTCAGCTGCGTCTTGTCGAGATTGCCGAACTTGGCCGCCTCGCCGCTCAGGCCGATCAGGCTGCCGCCGAACACCTCTTGCAGCATGGGGCTGGCCATGCCGATCACGCCGATGCCGGCTGAGACGTTCATGCACAGCACCATCCAGATCAGCCAGAACTGCGGGATGCCCCAGACCTTTTTCACATGCACATGGTTCTGCGTGATCATGGTATTGCTGGCCTGCGCCTTCGGCGGCGTCCAGCCTTCCGGCTTCCAGCCCGAGGCCGGCACGCGGTAGGACAGCGCGCCGCCCATCATGAAGACAAAGTACACCAGGGCCATGACGATGAAGGTTTGCGTCACGCCCACATCGGTGGGGGTGGCGAACTGCTTCATCAGCTCGGCCGCCAGCGGCGAGCCGATCATGGCGCCGCCGCCAAAGCCCATGATGGCCATGCCGGTGGCCATGCCGCGGCGGTCGGGGAACCACTTGATCAGGGTCGACACCGGCGAGATATAGCCCAGGCCCAGCCCGATGCCCCCGATCACGCCCGAGCCCAGCAGCATCAGCCAGAACTGATGCAGATGCACGCCCAGGGCCGAGATCAGCATGCCGCCGCACCAGCACACGGCGCTGACAACGCCGGCCTTGCGCGGGCCGGCCCGCTCCAGCCAGCCGCCCCAGATGGCGGCCGAGCTGCCCAGCAGCACGAAGAACAAGGTGTACATCCAGCCCAGGGTGGAGATCTTCCAGTCGCAGCTGCTGATGAACAGCTCCTGGAAGAAGCCCACATCGTGCCCGCACTTGATCGCCTCCTTGATGCCCAACGCCTTGGACAGCGGCAGCCAGAACACCGAGAAGCCATAGGCCATGCCGATGCACAAATGGATGGCCAGGGCGGCCGGGGGCACCAGCCAGCGGTTGAAGCCGGGGGCGGCAATGATGCGCTCTTTGTCGAGGAAGCCGGGTTCGGCCCCGCTCAGGCGGCCAGGCTCGCCTGTCATCACAGTGGACATAAGTTGTGTCTCCGTATTTTTTTGCTTGTGCACTCGATCGTTCGTCGGTGCGGGCGGAGTGTTGGCCGCGCGGCCACCGCCCGTCCAATTGATTCGGGAAATGGGGCGATCAGTTTG
>JAIXSD010000117.1 GCA_027484885.1 Rubrivivax sp. | reverse complement strand
TGCCATCATTCATCGAATGATTCGCACAAAATTCGAACAATGAGTTCAGAAGTGACTTTGGATGCGATTGATCGCAACATCCTGGCGGCGCTGCAGCGCGACGGCCGCCTCAGCAATGTGGAGCTGGCCAAGCAGGTTCACCTGTCGCCTTCGGCCTGCCTGCGGCGGGTCAAGCAGCTGGAAGACGCCGGCGTGATCGCCGGCTATGTGGCCTTGCTGAACCCCAAGGCCATCGGCCAGCCGGGCACCAGCTTCACCATCATCAATCTGGAGCGAATGACGCCGCAGGCGCTGGGCGCCTTCGAGCAGGCAGTGCGGGACATTCCGGAAATCCTGGATTGCTTCTATGTGGCCGGCACCAACGACTATCTGATGCGCTTTGCCTACCAAGATGCCGAAGACCTGGAGCGCCTGCACAGCGATGTGCTGATGCATCTGCCCGGTGTGGCGCGCAGCAACTCGATGTTGGTGCTGCGCACGGTCAAGAAGACCACGGCGTTTGAGCTTTGAGCCCTGAACTTTGAGCCCGGGCCGAGCGGTTTCCGGGCTGGAGGGCGGATCGCAGCAGCGATCCCGCCGGTCTCACATGGCCAGGCCCATCATCAGGGCGGTCAGGCCGAAGCAGCTCAGGGTTGCGGCCAGGCCCAGGGTCTCGGCGACCAGGTTCACTTGCTTGCCAAAGCGGAAGGTGCCGGCCAGCGAGGGTTGGTCTTGCTCAGCGTTCAGCAGGTATTGTTGCGATTGAGCGAGGAAGGCGGGAGTTGCAGTCATGATGATGTTTTGTCTCTGTAGCGACACCCCTGTGGGTGACTTCGAGCGCAATTATCAATGACATCCGTGAAAACCCTATGACAAAAATCAGGGTTTCTACTTAATTGGTAAAACTTCACTTGAAGTCTTGCTCGTCTGGAGCAGCGGCAGCAACTGCACCACCAGCAAGCTGCCCAGGATCAAGGCGCAGCCGGCCAGGCCGGCCGGGGCCAGGCGGTCCCCCATTAACCAGTAGCCGAACAGGGCGGCGAACAGGGTTTCTGACGACAGCACGATGGCGGCGTCGGCCGCATGGGCATAGCGCTGCGCCACCACCTGGGCGGTGAAGGCCACGCCGACCGACAAGATGCCGGTGTACAGAATCGGTGTGGCCGCGGCCTGGATGCCGGCGCCGCTGAAGGGCTCGAACAGCAGGCCCCAGGTCAAGGCCAGCAGGCCGCAGACAAAAAACTGACCGCAGGCCACAAGAAAGGGCGCAGCCATGCGGTCGGCGACCCGGCCGATCAGCAGCACATGCAGGCCCCAGGGCAGGGCGGAGGCGATCACCCAGGTGTCGCCGAGGCCGATCTCCAGACTTTGTGCGCCTGAGAGCAGAAAAGCGCCGACCAGGCAGGCCAGGGCGCCCGGCCAGACCGACCAATGCGGCAGTTGGCGCAACAGCAACCAGCCCAGCACTGGCACCAGGGGCACGTAGAGCGCGGTCAGAAAGCCGGCATTGGTGACCGTGGTGTACTTGATGCCGATCTGCTGCATGGCAGCACCCAAGGTCAGCAGCACGCCCAGGCCCAGGATCTTCAAGCCGTCATCGCGGTTCAGCGCCAGCTGCCGCCCAGCCAGGTACTTCCACTCTCGCCAGGCCAACGGAAGCACGACCAGGGCACCGACCAGAAAGCGCAGGCCGGTGAACATCATCGGCCCCAGCTCCTGCATGCCATGGCTTTGCGCCACAAAGGCCGAGCCCCAGATCAGGGCGATGAGGGTCAGCAGGAGATTGGCTTGGATGCGGCTCAAGAGATCAGGCTTTCAGTTCGAGGAGCGGTGTTGTGCAGGCCGATGCGCTTTGCAACACGCGGAGGCCCAAAAGAAGCGGCGCCGATTATCGCGGCGCCGCACCAAGCTCGCGCTGAGCGCAAGCCCAAACTGGGGTCAGAGTGATTTTCGGCGCAGCGCCTGAATCACTCTGCTCAGCGCATTCAGCCTCTCATCACTCCTCGCGGCCACCAAAAATGCCCAGCAGCGACAGCAGCGACTGGAACACGTTGTACAGGCTCAGGTACACGCTCAGCGTGGCGGTGATGTAGTTGGTTTCCTCGCCGTCCTGCACGCGCTTGAGGTCGTACAGGATGAAGGCCGAGAAGATGCCGATCGCCAGCACCGACAGCGTGATCATCAGGGCGCTGGACTGCAGGAAGATGTTGGCGATGCCTGCCACCAGCATGAGGATCATGCCGATGAAGAGGAACTTGCCCATGCTGCTCAGGTCACGCTTGATCACGGTGGACAGCGAGGCCATGCCGAGGAAGATGGCGCCGGTGCCCGCGAAGGCCGTCATGATCAGCTCGGCGCCATTGCCCAGGCCCAGCACCGCGCCCACCAGGCGCGACAGCATCAGGCCCATGAAGAAGGTGAAGCCCAGCAGCACGGGAACGCCGGCGGCCGAGTTCTTGGTCTTCTCGATGGCGAACATGAAGCCGAAGGCGCCGGCCATGAAGACGATCAGGCCGACCATGGGCGACATGGCCTTGCTCAGACCCGTGGCCACGCCCAGCCAGGCGCCCAGCACCGTCGGCACCATGGACAGGGCCAGCAGCCAGTACGTGTTGCGCAGCACGCGGTTGCGTTCGCGGCGCAGCGCGCCCTCGTTGAGGCCGGTGGAGACGGCAGAGAAAGATCCGAAATTCGGGTTCATGACAGCAACTCCTGTGAGAGTGAGTGAATGAAGGGATTGGGTTAAAGAAAGGAAAGGAGAGGAAAGACGTGGGTTCGAGTTTGAAAAAACTGGATGTCGCGCGGCCTCAGCCCTTGTCGCCGGCCGCAGCGGCGGCCAGGCGCTTGCCTCGGGCGCGGATGTTGAGGGCCTCCACCGCCAGCGAGAAGCACATCGCGGCGTAGAGGTAGCCCTTGGGCACATGCTGGTCGAAGGCTTCGGCCGTCAGCGCCATGCCCACCATCACCAGGAAGGCCAGGGCCAGCACCTTGACCGAAGGGTGGCGGTCCACGAACTCGCCGATGGGCTTGGCCGCGATCAGCATCACGCCGACCGAGGTCACCACCGCCGCCACCATCACGCCGATGCGGTCCACCATGCCCACCGCGGTGATCACCGAATCGAGCGAGAACACGATGTCGATCACGGCGATCTGGCCAATCACCATCCAGAACAGCTTGCGCCCGGCGGCTTTCAGCGCGGCGGCATCGGCCGTCGGCGGGCCGTCTTGCTCACTTGCTTCCACCTCGACAAAGATCTCGTGCGAGGCCTTGTAAAGCAGGAACAGGCCGCCCAGCAGCAAGACCAGATCGCGGCCGCTGATGCCTTGGCCGAAGACATGGAAAAGATCGGCCGTCAGGCCCATGACCCAGCTCAGCGAGAACAGCAGCAGCAGGCGCGACACCATCGCAAAACCCAGACCCAGGCGCCGTGCCTGATCGCGCTGCTCCGGGGGCAGGCGACCCACCAGGATGGAGATGAAGATGATGTTGTCGATGCCCAGGACGATTTCCAGGGCGGTCAGCATCGCGAAGGCGAGCCAGAGATTGGGGTCGAAGAGAAAGTCCATGCGGGCGAGAAAAAGAGGCTGAGTCGGTGCGCGGGGCCGCAGCACAAAGGCTGCAAATTGCCAGCGGCAGAAGAAGAGCGAGGAGGAAGAACGGCGCCGAATGGAGTTGCTCGCAGTTTGGGCCATCCAGGCCACAGGCGAGCACGGCTGCTGAGGGCGATCAGCCCCCGCGCGGGCGCGGCGGACGCTGCAGGCCTTCGAGCCAGGGGGCGTCCAGCAGGTACGGCACTTTGGCGCCCGGTGGCGACAGGCTTGTGGCAGTGAGCTGCAAGCCCGAGGGCGGCAGGCCCAGCTCGGGCGCTTCCAGCCCGTCGCCAACCTCGGCGCTGGTCGCCGGGGTGTCGGCTGCTGGCTCTGCCGTGACTTCGAACCAGGATGTGATGCCACCTGCGACGCTCCAGTCCGTGGCGCAAGCGGTTGCGGATTCTTGAGCCTCGGTCTGCATCCAAGCTTTCGCCGGTGCGCTGCCCATCATGAGCAGGCCCAGAGCCAGGCAGAGCGCCAGCCCGAGCTGGAGCCCGCGTGCGCGGCGAAGGAAGAAGGCGGAGAACAGAGTCACGGGCCGCAGTTTAGCTGGCTGACCCATCGACCGCCCGAGCGGCCTCGGGCGCGCCTGTTCGATCATCCGAGAAATCCGCCTGAAGGTAGGCCAATTCTTCTTCGCTGAAGCCGGCCGCACCGCGAGCGCTCAGGTTGAAGGGCGGCCGCAGCCGCGGCGCTTGGTAGTGCTGCACCAGGCCTGGGTAGATGGCCACCGGGTCCAGACCACGCAAGCGGCAACAGTGGCGGTACCAGCGGTTGCCGATCTCCACATGGCCGATCTCTTCGCGCAGGATGATGTCGAGGATGGCCACGGCCCT
>JAIXSD010000602.1 GCA_027484885.1 Rubrivivax sp. | reverse complement strand
TGGAAGAACACTGGGCGGTGCTCGACATTGCGCAAGCCCGGGGTGCGGAAGAAGCCACAAGCCTCGTTGCGCCCCTTGACGGCGGCATGGGGCGATTGGCACAGGCCCAGATCAAAGGCTGCGGCATCGGCAGTGCTCTGCAGCGCCCGGTTGCGCGGCACCGCCAAGGCTGCGTAGCCGAAGTTGCTGAAGACGACGGGCTGGTTGTTGAGGCTGAAAGACGGGTGGCAGCTGGCGCAATGGCCCCGCTGGGTGTCGTTGAATACACGCAGGCCGCGCGCCTCGGCATTGCTGAACTGCGCCCGCCCCTGCTGCACCCAATCGAACTTGGAGTCGTAAGGGTGAAAACGCGGGTCTTCGATCTGAAAACTCTGCAGGGCCTGGCTGGCCTGGGTGACCAGGCTGTCGTCGTCCGGGGCCGAAGCGCCGGCGGCCGGGGGAAAGGCGCGGCCGAAGTCGCTGGCGTAGGCGGCAGCGCGCAGCTTGCGCGCCAGCGTGGCGGCATTGCCGTTGTCCATCTCGCGCGGGTTGAACCAGGGCAGCTTGGCCTGCGCGGCCAGGCTGTCGGCCCGGCCGTCGGCCATCAGGCCGCCACGCAGATCGGCCACCAAGGTTTGCGGCTTGCCGTTGAAGGACGGCAGGGTTTCCAGATAACGCAGCGAAGGCGCGGCACGGGTGCCGAATTCCGTCTCAAAGGCACCGCCCACCTGCACCGGCAGCGTGTTCGGCGGCCCGTGGAAGAAGGCCGGGTCGTGGCAGGTGGCGCAGGACATGCGGCCGGAGCCGCTGAGGTTGCGGTCGTGAAAGATCTTCTCGCCCAGTTGGGCCTGCAAGCTCAAGGGTTTGGGATTGGGCGATGGCGCCGAAGCCGGCGTGGCCGGGCTGCTGGCCGGGTTGGCCGGCGAGACCGCGGGCGAGGCGTCGCCACCACCACCGCCGCCGCAGGCAGACAGGCCCAACACCAAGACCCAGCTCAATCCCAGCCCTGGTGCCAAAGCCAAGCGCTGCCGAAGCCAGGAGTTGCGGGGATGAGCAGCATTCATGCTGCTGATTGTCGAACTTAGGCCCCTGGCACGCTGACTAGGGAATTCACCCGGGGCCGTTCGGCAGTCCGCCGCGTCCAATCACGGTCATCAACATCGCATCCGGCCTCGCCGAGCTCGCCATGACCGCTGACCGCAGTCCCAATCCGCCCGCTCCCTCTGCTCCATGCCCGCCACCCCAGCGCCGCCAGCTCCTGCTCGGCGCCAGCCTGGCGGGCCTGCTGCAGGCCTGCGGCGGCGGAGGGGGTGGAGCGGAAGCCCCAGCGCCCAGCCCGACGCCCGCACCGCCGGCCCCAACACCGCCCGCACCCACACCCCCTGCGCCGACACCGCCAGCGCCCACTCCGCCCGCCCCCAGCCCCGCCACCGCGCCCTTCTGGGCCAGCTACGGCGGCAACGCCCAGCACCAGGCCCAGACGCGGATCGCCACCCAGCCCTTGCAGCGCATCGTCTGGAGCACGCCGGTGGACCTGGCCCCGCCCTACCGTACCGGTGGATTCCTGCTGATCCACTACGGCACACCGGTGATTTCGGGCGGCAACACGGTGCTGGTGCCGGTCAAAACCACCAGCGCCGGTGATTTCGAAGTGCAAGCCCGCAAAGCCAGCGACGGCAGCCTGCTCTGGACGCTGAAGAGCGACTACCTGCTGCCGGCCAGCAGCTGGACGCCGTCCTGGAACATCGGCCTGGACATCCAGGGCCGCTTGTTCGCCCCGGCCGCCGGCGGCCGGCTGCTGATCCGCGATGGGGTGGACAGCGCCAGTGGCAGCGTCCAAACCCTGGCCTTCTACGGCAACGCTGCCTTTGAGGCCGACAGTGCCAACTACCGCGACAAGGTTCGCATCAACACGCCGCTGACCCTGGATGGCCAGGGCACGGTGTTCTTCGGCTTCACCACCAAGGCTGGGGCACCGGGCGGCCTGAAAGGCGGCATCGTTCGAATGGCGGCCGATGGCACTTCGGTCTGGAAATCTGCGGCCGAGCTCAGCGGCGATGCGAACATGTTCCAGACCGCGATGAACGCCGCGCCGGCCCTGTCCCTGGATGAGAAAACGCTCTACATCGCCGTCAACAGCGACCCGGCCATCTCCAGCATGCAAACCGGCTATCTGCTGGCCCTGGACGCCAGCACCCTGGCGCTCAAGGCCAAGCAGCGTTTGATCAACCCGGCCACCGATCTGCCGGCCCGCCTCAGCGACAGCGCTACCGCCTCGCCCACCGTGGGCCCGGATGGCGATGTCTTCTACGGCGTGCTGGAGAACACCCGCAGCGACCACAACGGCCGCGGCTGGCTCCTGCATTTCAACGCCGATCTGAGCCAGCTCAAGACCCCCGGCTCCTTCGGCTGGGACGACACGCCCTCCATCGTGCCGGCCGGCGCCGTGCCCAGCTACGCCGGTGGGTCCAGCTATCTGCTGCTGGTCAAGTACAACAACTACTACGGCATCGGCAGCGGCGACGGCCAGAACAAGATGGCCGTGCTGGACCCGCAGGCCGGCCAGGCCGATCCCATCAACCCAGCGGTGACGGTGATGAAAGAGGTGCTGACCATCGTCGGCCCCACCGCCGATGCGGCCACGCCCGGCGGCGTGCGCGAGTGGTGCGTCAACACCGCGGTGATCGATGTGAAGGGTCAGTCCGCTCTGGTCAACAACGAAGACGGGCGGCTCTACCGCTGGGATTTCATCAGCAACCGCTTTACCGAACAGGTGAAGCTCAACGACGGCATCGGCCAGGCCTACACGCC
>JAIXSD010000193.1 GCA_027484885.1 Rubrivivax sp. | reverse complement strand
GGCTCGGCGGCGGTGGAGAAGGCGGTCCAGCCCAGGCGCGACCAGTCGAGGCCACCGTAGTTGAGTGGCACCAGGCCATCGGCCAGGTCATCGAAGTTCAGCACCTCGGCATGGGCGCCACCGGCAAAGGACAGGCTGGACAGCAGCGCGGCGGCAAGCGCCAGGCGGCGCAAGGACTTGGAGCGGGACATGGGGAATTCCTCACAAAACGACAACGGATGCCGCGCAATTTAGTGAGGGGATTTGCAGACCTGATGACAGACCCTAGGCCGAACGGCAGGGGTTTTCCGCGGTCTGCGTGCGAGGAGCGCGCAAGGCGCCCGCGCTCAGTCTCCGGCGAGCTTTTCCATGAAGAGGGCAAACGGGTCGGCGCGGTGCGCACCGAAGGGCCCGCAGCGGGCAAAACCCAGGCGCTCGAACAGGCGCTGGGCCGAGCGCTGGCGCACTCCCACCTGCAGGCGCAGCAAGGGCTGGCCGGCGCGCAAGGCCTCGCGCTCCAGGGCTTGCAGCAGCATCTCGCCCAGGCCGCGGCCACGCCAGCTGGGCTGCACCATCAGCAGCTGCAGCTCGGCCCATTCATCGTGCAAGAGCAGGGCCGCGCAGGCCAGCACCCGCGCCTGCGCATCACGCAGCACCAGCAAGCGCGCTTGCGGGCTGCGCAGCAAGGCCAGGTCCGGGGCGCAGGCCGCACGGCCGGCAGGGCTGAGCTGTCGCGCTTCGGCCTCGAACTGTTCGAGCAGCGCCCGCAGCTGCGGCTGATCGACGGATTCGCGCTGCAGGCTCAGGCCCTGCATCTGGCCCGCCGGGCTGCGAATGGCCGAGCGCGGCGGCGGGTCGCCGGCACGCGCCACCCAGATCTGGGACGAACCAAGGCTGTGGAAGTTCATGGGGCGGGCCTCCGAAAACGCGTGGGCGGCCGCGGGTGCCGCAGACACGAAGGCCATGCGCAGCGGCATGGCACCAAGAACTGGCAGGGCGGAGCGGGCGGTGGCAAGACGGGGCATGGCTGCAAGCCTTTTTGGGGAGACCTGCACCGCAGGCGGGCGGCGGGCAGATCGATTCAGGAGATGCAGGGTTTGTACGCAAGCGCCATGCCAAGCCTGGGGACCGCCCGCCGTCCACCTGCTCCACCCGCCCCGGCCTGGCCGACAATGCCCGCCATGCGCCGCGCCGACCGCCTCTTTCAAATCGTCCAGCTGATCCGTGGGCGCCGCCTGTCCACGGCCGAGTTTTTGAGCCAGCGCCTGGAGGTCTCGGCCCGCACCGTCTACCGCGACATCGCCGCCCTGCAGCAGCAGGGCGTGCCCATCGAGGGCGAGGCCGGCGTGGGCTACCGCATGCGCGCCGGCTTCGACCTGCCGCCGCTGATGTTCAGCAAGGATGAAGCCCAAGCCCTGGTGGCCGCCCTGCGCCTGGCCCAGGGCCAGCTCGACAGCGTGCTGGCCCGCCAGGCGGAAGAGGCCATGTCCAAGATCCTGGCCGTGCTGCCGGCGCCGGCCCGCGCCGCGGCTGAGAGCCTGGCCGTGTTCGCGCCGCTGACCGGCTTGGACGAGGCCATGCGCGAACGCCTGGCCCGCCTGCGCGAAGCCACCGAGAACCGCCACAAGCTGCGCCTCGATTACCTGGACCTGGCCGGCACGGCCAGCCAGCGCACCGTGCGGCCGCTGGCCTGCTACTTCTGGGGCCCCAGCTGGACCCTGGCCGGCTGGTGCGAGGTGCGGGGCGACTTCCGCAACTTCCGCGTCGACCGCATCCAGAGCCTGCAGGTGCTGGACGAACGATTCCGCGACGAGCCGGGCAAGACCCTGGCCGATATGCGGCGCGCCTTTGAGCAAAGCGATACCGCCTCGACCGATCGGGCTTGAGCTGGATCAAAAAGGCTGCCGGGCGGCCGGCGCAAACTGAGACACGGTGAGGCTGGAATCGTCCAGCCTCACCCCACTCAGGAGCACATCGCCATGAAAGCCAATGTTGGAACTCTGGACCGCGGCCTGCGCATTGTGGGCGGCCTCACCCTGATCGCACTGGCCGCCACCGGTCAGGTCGGCGTTTGGGGCTGGATCGGGGTTGTGCCCCTGCTCACCGGTGTGTTCCGCTTTTGCCCGGCCTATCCCCTGATCGGCATGAACACCTGCGCGCGCAAAGACCTCTGACGCTTGGGCCTATGGCAGACCGGCTAGGCTGCAGCCTGCCTTTCTTTGTTCGCCAGAAGATCCCACCATGCCTTCGCGTCCCACCTTGGCCAGCACCCTGCTGGCCGCCTGTGCATTCGCCATCGCCCTGCCCGCTCGCGCGGCCGACTCGCCTGGGCCCTTGGAGACGGTCGCCCAGGTCGACCTGGCCCGCTATGCCGGCGCATGGTACGAAATCGCCCTGCTGCCCAACCGCTTTCAAAAGCAATGCGTGGCCGACACGCAGGCGCGCTACCGCCTCGATGGCGAGCGGGTGGAGGTGGTGAACCGCTGCCGCAAAGCCTCGGGCGAAGTCGAGCGCACCGCGGGCCATGCCAAGACGGTCGAGGGCAGCGGCAATGCCAAGCTGCGCGTCACCTTCTTCTGGCCGTTTTACGGCAACTACTGGGTGCTGGACCTGGACTCGGACTACCAGCAGGTGCTGGTCGGCGAGCCCAGCCGCCAGTACGGCTGGGTCCTTTCGCGTACGCCGCAAATGGATGAGGCCCGGCTGCAAGCCCTGCTCGACAAGGCCGAGGCCTTGGGCTACGACCGCAAGGCCTTTCAGCGCACGCCGCAGACCCAGCCGCTCGACTGAAGCGCCCGCGCTCAGGCGCGCAAGGTGCGCGGCAGCAGGCGCGCCAGCAGCGCCCCCAGGCGCAAGCGCCCGGCCGGCTGCTCGATCCAGCGGTAAAAGGAGACGGCGGCCAGATTGCTCAAGCCCCAGGCGGCCAGCATGGCCATCAGGCCCGGCCAGCCATCGCCCAGATCATGGCGCTCGAACAAGGCGTTGATCAGCAGGCAGATCGGAAAGTGCACCAGGAACAAGGCATAGGAATGCGTACCCAGATGTGCCAGCAGCGGCTGCAAGCGCGGCGGGGTCAGCACCAAGGGCAAGCCCGTCTCGTGGCGGCGCTGCAGCCAAGCCAGCACCAAGGCGGTGGCCAGGGCCAGGGCGATGCGCTCGCGGAAGTCCAGCAGCAAGGCCAGCAGACCCAAGGCGGCCAAGAGCATCAGACCCAGGCGGCGTTGCGGCAACAGGCCCAGCCAGTGCACCAGCGCCCCCAGACCGTAGGCGCCGAAGAAGTACAGGCCCCAGTTGTCCAAACCGGCATCGCGGTTGAAGACCAGCAAGGACGCAGCCGTCAGCACGGCCACCAGGCCCGGCCCGATCCAGCGCCGCCAGGCACGCGGCAAAGCCAGCCCGCGGCTGAAGGCGAGCACGCCGGCCAGCAGCGCAAACAGCTGCAGATCGATGGCCACATACCAGGCACCGACCGTCAGCGCCTCATAGCCGAGCACGCCGTGCACCAGCCCGGCATGAGCCAGCAGCTGGCCCCAGCCGACCTGAGCCGGCACCAGCTCGGGCAACCAGCGCGCCACCAGGGCCGAGCAGGCCAGGGTCAGCAGGACTGCACCCATGAAGGGCAGGGCCAGGCGCTCGTAACGACGCGCCAGCAGCGAGAACCAGCCCCCCTCCAGCAGCTGGCCTTTCGATGACAGCGCGCGCGCCGTCAGAAAGCCCCCCAGCACCAGGAACACCTGCACCGCCATGCGCCCGTACTGGTAGCACCAGGCCATCAAGGCGGGCAGCAGTTCTTCCACAGCCTCCGCCACCGGGCCGTAGGCGGACAGGTGGTGCAGCACGATCAGCTGAGCGGCGGCGGCCTTCAGGCCATCGACATGCAAAAGGCGAGCGACAGGGGGGCGGGCAACAGGGGTCTTGCTAGTGCTCATGGCCAAGCGCCCGAGGCTTGTGGCCGCGGGCGCAGATTGCGTTCCAGATCCAGGGTTTGGGGCTGCCCGGCCAGCAAGGCCCAGGGCCCTGCGCACAATGCAGCGGGCCCCGGTGCCAGCCCGGGGCCCAGCCGCCCCAAGGCGGGGCGGGCAAATCCGAGAAAACCCTAGATTCTAAACGCCGACCAGGTTGGCGCGTTCAGAGGCGGATGCCGGCCAGCTCGGCACTCTTGCGCGGGTGGATCAGATTGACACGGCCCGGCTGGCCATCGGCGCCCTTCATGCGCTCGGCACCTTGCAGGATCAGGGCCTTGACCTCCACCGCCTTGAGCGCCGGCTTGAGCGCAATCAGCTTGGCCGCCAGATTGGCCACCTGCGGGCTGGCCATGCTGGTGCCGCTGAGCTTCATGCGCGCACCGCCGGGGACAAAGCTGTCAACCTCAAAGCCGTTGGCGTGCACAACCACGGTCTTGCCAAAGGTCGAGAAGCTGGTCTCCTGGCCGGCCGTGTCCACCGCGCCGGCGGTGATCAGATTGGGCAGCTCCAAGCCGGCCGGGATGTACTCCTGGAAGTCGGCGCTGTTGTCCTCATTGCCCGAACCGGCCACGAACAGGATGTC
>JAIXSD010000289.1 GCA_027484885.1 Rubrivivax sp. | reverse complement strand
TGTTGGCAGCCCCGCTGCATCAGCGTTGCGCCTGCTTGCGTCGCGACACCCAGGCGCCCATGCCCAGCAAACCGGCCAGCATCAACCAGGCGCTTTGCGGCTCGGGGACCGGCGTCACGCTGATGGCGTCCAAGGAGCTGCCGGCGCCGTCACTCAGGCCCGCGGCCGAGATTTTCAGCACCGTGGTGTCGCTGGTGGCCTGCCAAAGGACCGAAAAGAGGTGCCAGTCGTGGGTGCCGGTGTTGTTGAAGGCCAGCGCAGGGGCCGTGCCTTGTTGGCCTCCCACTTCCCAGGTCAAGCCATTGCTGGCCACGGGCCAGCCAAGGCGGTTGGCATAGGCGAAGCTCAGCTCATACCACTGGCCAGCGACCGTGCTGAGTTCTTGCGAAATGAAGCTGTTGGCACTGTAGGCGTCGAGCTCTGCATAGTTGTTGCCTTCATAAGCAGCGCCAACGATGCTGTTGCGGACTTCCAGGCCGGAACTGCCCAGCGCCCAAGCAGCGCTTTGACCGTTCCACAGCTGGGTGTAGCTGCCGCTGGCCAGGCTGACGCTTTCAAAGCTGCCGTCCTGTACCAGGTTGGCCTGTGCTTGTTGACCCAGCGCTGCCATGGCTGCTGCGACCATCCACGTGGCCCATGTCTTCTTGTTCATCCCTTGCTCGCTTTCGTTTCAATGTTCAGGAAGTTGAGCCGCTCGCGCCGATGGCGAAGGAATCGCATGCAGAACATGGCGTCCCGGGAGCAGCTCTGAACGCATCGTAGGAAGCGTGCTCAGAACAGGGTCTTAAGCTTTGTTAAGGGTGCAGATGCGGTCGGTGTGAGGAATTGACCGGAAAAACGCATTCTTTTCTAAAGTTCGGCGCGCGGCGGCCGATCTCGTCGGGACAATCCTGGCCTGCACCAGAAGTTTCGGAGTGTCGCTGCCATGTCCATCGGTCTGTCCACCGCCTTGTCCGGCATCTCGGCCGCCAACGAGCGCTTGCGCGCGTCGGCCCAGAGCACGGTCAGCAATGCGTCGGCCGATTTCCGCCGACAGCAGCTGCAGGCGCAGCAGGCGGATGCGCAGCAAGCCCAACAGGGCAATCAGGCACTGCGCCAGGTGCCGGCGGCCGGCCAATCGGCCGAGGCCGACCTGATCACGCAGAAATCAGCGACCTACGCTTTTGTGGCCAATCTGCGCGTGCTGCAGACCCAGCTGCGTGCCAGCGGCACGATGCTGGACATCCACGCCTGATTCGCGCCTGAACCCAGGTGCTCGCGCCCCCAGGCCGCACAGCGGCAGTCAGCGCAGCGGCAGCCTCAGGCTCACCGAGGTGCCGCGGCCGAGCTCGCTGGCGATGCGAATCTGGCCCTGCATCAGCTCTTCGACCACGGTGCGCACCACGCTCAAGCCGAGCCCTGCGCCCTCGCTGCCCAGGCGGCCGCTGAAAAAGGGGTCAAAGATGCGCGGCAAGGCCTCGGCCGGGATGCCGCAGCCGTTGTCTTCCAGGCTGAGGCTCAGCGCCTCGCCGTCTGTGCCGTCGTCCCGGCGCAGCCGCAGCTGAATCCGCGCCGGGTCCGGACCGGCGCTGCGGTCTTTCAGCCCATGGTCGACGGCGTTGTCCAGCAGCTCCTGCACCACATTGTGCAAAGACTGCATGGGCCCGAACATGGGCAGGGCCGCGGGCAGCTCGGCCGCCAGTTCGATGCCGGCCGCCTCGCAGCGCGCCTGGTTCAGCTCGATCAGGCGCTGCATCAAGGCGCTGGCGTCAAAGTCCTGAGCCATCTCCTGTTCGCTGTCCAGCGACAGGGCTTTCAGGCGCTGGATCAGCTGGCTGGCGCTTTCCAGCGAGCGGTCGACGAGGGACGAGCACTGCTGCAGCGAGCTGGCGGTTTCGCTGAGCGCCTGGCGGCGCAGCTGCCCCGCCTGCAGCCACTGCTCCAGCTCTTGCGCGCGGTCGCGGATGACCGAGGCGCCCATGCGGGCATTGCCCAGCGGCGTGTTCAGCTCATGGGCCATGCCCACCACCATGCGGCCCAGGGCCAGCTGTTTCTCCTGCTGCATGACGGTGCGCAAGGCCTCTTCCAGCGAGGCGGTGCGGGCCAGCACCCGGGCTTCCAGCTCTTCGTTGGCTTGCTGCAGGGCGGCCTCGGCCGCACGGCGGATGCTGGCCTCGGCCTGCAGCCGGCTCAGGGTCTGCTGCAGCTCGGCATTGCGCGCGGCCAGCGACTGTTCCAGCTGGCCGCCGTGGCGCGCCAGCTGTTCGTTTTCCAGGCGCACGCGCTGGAGCTGGAAGACATCGTCCACCGCGCGTGACAGCGTGCCGGTCACGGCCTGCAGGCGGTGCCGCTGGAAGCTCAGCAGCAGCTGGCTGCAGCGCAGGGCGGTGCGGCTGTCCCCCGCGGCAGGCCCGAAGCGCACCAGGGTGCGCAGCAGGTATTCGTGAACAAAGCGCAGGCCGTCGCCGGCCTGGGCCAGCTCCGCCTCCAGGGCCAGCAAGGCGGCCCAGCGGCTGGCGTCGGGCTGCTCGCGCCAGGCCAGCAGGGTTTGGCTCAGCTGCATGGCCTGGCGTGCGCCGGCGATCTGGCGCCAGACGCTGCCGGCGCTGGAGCCCAGCAGGCGCTGGATGTGTGGCCGGGCATCGGCCGTGTCGCCCACCAGCAGCTCGATATAGGCCAGGTTGAGCGAGGACAGGTGCAGGTCTTCCTGCAGCCCGTGTTCCTGGGCCAGCTGCAGGGCATCCAGATGGTGGGCGCGGCAGCGCTGCCAGAGTGGGTGCCCGGCCGGGGCGATTTGCTCATCGGCCAGCACAAAGCAGGCGGTGGCGCAGTAATTGAGGATGCGGTGCACCGTGCCCGGCCGCATCTGGGCGCGGCGGGCCAGCAGGGTGTCGCTGTTCTTGATCAGCTCTTCGTACATGCCCGCTTGGGCCATGATGCGGCCGCGCACGGCCTGCAGCTGGTCGCTGAGGTTTTGGGTCTGGGCCCGCTGGCTGAGCTGCAGGGCACGCTCCAGGCTGGACAGGGCTGCATGGTGCAGGCGCAGACGGGTTTGCAGCTCGGCGAGAGGGAAGTGGGCCAGGACCTCGACCAGGGGATCGTCCGCCAGCGCGGCCGCCTGCTGGCAGAGATCGTAGGCTTCCTGTAGCAGCAGGGCGTCACCGCGGCTGGCCTCGGACTGCAGATGCAGGCTCAGGTGCAGAGCCCGGGCCATCAGGCGGTCGGCGGGTTCGTCGATCTGGTCTTGCAACGCCTCCAGCAGCGGGGCGGCCCGGTCCAGGTCCATCTCACTCATCCAGGCCTGGGCTTGCAGCAGCTGGGCGCGGATTGAGGCGGGCGCGAGCTCCGGGGCCAGATCCGTTGGCCGATCAGGGTCAGGTCTTGACTGAGGCTGCACGAGGGCGAACTCCGGCGGGTTCCGGCCTCCCGACCGGGGTCTGCTGAATCCGCTGGTCTGTGCCAGGCTGGACGCGCCCCGCCGATGGCTTGGCGGGGCGCTGGGGAGCATTGTGGGGCCGCGGGACAGGCTTTGTCAGCCCCGCATCCGAGTTGTTGCAACGGCGATCTCCCTTGCGGGTGGAGTCCGCGCGGCCATGCGCTCTCGGCTGACTTCGCTCGGGCCCCGTGCCCGTGCTGGCATGGTCTTCAAGGGCGCGTTGGGGAAGCCGGGAAGAAGATATCCCGCCCGCCCTCAAAGCGAATCACGTTGATGCAGACCTCGGGGCCCTGGCAGCGGTCGGCATGCAAGTCACCGCCTCGAATCCGGACATAGGCATCCTGACCGGTCACCTCTGTTTTGCCTTCGGCATCGATATGGGCCCACTTGCCTTGAACAGCAAAGCCCCAGTAGTCCTTGGAATGCGTGTGCGCCGGGATTGCGACTCCGGGCTGCAAGCGGAATGCCCAGACGGCTGTGCCTTCGGACTCTTTGCCCCAGAGCACGGCCATTTCCGCGCCCTTCAGTCCTGCGGGTTGCCATTGCACCTGGTCCAGCTTGAACACGTGGCCGTCGCTGGCTTGGGCGAGGCTGGAGAGGGCGGCGAAGGCGGTCGTTGAGATGAGTTTCTTGATCATGAGGGTGGTTCTTGCTTGATTGAAGTTGGAACGGGTTGAAATCGGCACCCGAGCGGGATGCCTTTTTGGATGCGAACTGGGTATTGGCTGGGCGCCCGTGGCCGGCGTTTGGGCCTGACCGCGATGAGGCTGGCTTTGTGCTGAGACTGCGGGAGGTGATCGGTCCTTTCTTTATTATTGGGTATCTATCGATAGATAGGCGACGCGGGTAAATAGAAGCTGAGCCCCATCGGGCTCAGCCGCTGAACGGGCCCACGCCCATCAATGCTCTGAGCGCTTCGGCCGCATGGCTCACGCGTTGCGGCTCCTGCTGGCAGCGCGCCAGCAGCAAAGAACCTTCAAGCAAAGCCATGCTGGCCTTGCCCAACTGCAGGGCAGCGGGCGCGCTCAACCCGGGTCTTATCAGCCGGGCCTGCGTGGCCAACCATGCTTCGACCGCGTCAAAGAAGCTCCGCAATTCGGCCTGCAAGTCTTCGCCCAGGGTGGCGTAGTCGCTGGCCAACATGCCTGCCACACACCATTGATCACCGCTGGAAGCAGCGCTGGCGAACACGGAAACGAACTGCTCCAGCCGCTCCGGCACCGGCAGGTGTTCCAGCGACGCCAGCAAACTCAGTATCTCCTGCCGGTAGGCGGCTACCAGCGCCAGGCCGATGTCCTCTTTCGAGGGAAAGTAGTAGTGAACCGACGAAGACTTCACGCCCACCAGCGTGGCCAGGTCTCGGTGGCTGAAGGCATTGAAGCCTCGTGTGCGCAGCAGCGCCTTGGAGTGCTCCAGGATCTCTGAACGGCGATCGCTTGTTGGCGGGGGCATGATGGTCGAAGATTGTATCTATCACTAGATAGATGCGCAAGTGGGTGTGGATCTGAGCTCGCCTGGGTGAAACCGCGAGCAGGGCTGCTCACAGGCTCGGCGACTCGCAGGTGACTCATTCCACCAGCTCATACAGAGCCGATCCGTCGGGGCGGGTCTCAACCAGCTTGATGGACGGTGTTTGCGCCAGGTGCGCGATGCCACCGGCACCCGAGACAAAGCGCAGCTTCACCCCCGGCACCGGCCGGATGCGCCAATCGCTGCTGCGGCTGGGCTTGAATTCCGCGGTGCTTGCCAAGTACTGAGCGACGCTCTGGCGGTTCTCGTCCGGTGCGTCCACGACGATGCGGGCGGGTCCAAGGCCAGGGAAATTGCCTCCACCGTTGGCGCGGTAGCTGTTGGTCACCACCAGGAATTCGGTTCGTGCATCCACGGCTTGGCCCTGGTAACGCAGCTGAACGATCCGGTGCCCCTGCGCCGGGGTTCGCAGGCCTTCGGCGGTGTATCGAGCCGGCTGGCTCACATCGATCTCATAGCTCAGGCCTGCGATCATGTCGAAGTTGTAGGCGCGGAAGTCATCGTCCAGCAGCTCCTGCACCACGGGGCCGGCCGGGTCGATACGGCGGAACTGGCCGGCCGACATCTCCAGCCATTCGCGCAGCTCGGCGCCGGTGAGCTTGAGCACCTTGATCTGGTTGGGATAGAGGTAGAGGTCGGCCACATGCTTGGCGGCGAGCGGGCCGGGCGGGATGTCGGTGTAGAAGTTCCAGCCCTGGCGGCCGCCGGCTTTGAAGGGCGCAGCGGCCGAGAGCAGGGGCAGGCCTTCCAGCGCCGTGCCCTGCACCGCACGCTCCAGATAGGCCAGCTGGGCGCGGGCCACCAGCTCCACGGCCAGGCTGGGCTGCACCTGCGAGAAGTAGCTGTGGATGGCGACCTCGCTGTGGGCCACCGGCGCGCGCAGGGCCTGCAGCGTGTCGGCGTGTTCGCGGGCGATCACATGGGCCACCATGGGGTCGGCCTTCACCAAAGCGCGTCGGCTGGCGCGGTCCATGATGGGCCGCAGCTCGGCTCGGCTGTGCCGCACCATCCAGCGGCGGCCCTGGCGTTGCAGTTCCAGGTCCACCACGGCCAGGTGGTCGCCCCAGCGGCCGGGCATGGCGGCCGGCACGCCGTGGATGCGGCCCTGGACCAGGTCCACGCCGGGGTAGCCGGCGAATTGGGCGCTGGGGAACTCGGCATGGGCATGGCCGAAGAGCAGGGCGTCGATGCCGGGCACGCGGGCCAGCTCGGCCACGGTGTTCTCGGCCAGATGCCCTTGCTCGGTTTTCTCGAAGCCCGAGTGGGCCAGGGCCACCACCAGATCGGCGCCTTGCGCGCGCATGCGCGGCACCAGGGCGCGGGCGGTCTCGACGATGTCGCGCGCCTCGACCCGGCCCTGCAGATGGCGGCGGTCCCATTGCATGATTTGCGGCGGCACAAAGCCGATCACGCCGATCTTCAGCGTCTGCACCTGGCCGGCCTCGTCCTGGAACTGGCGCTTCAGCAGCACATAGGGCGTGAAGGCGTGGCGCTCGCGGCCTTGCGCGTCGCGCTCCATGACATTGGCGCTGACGTAGGGGAAGCTGGCCCCGGCCAGGGCTTGGCGCAAAAAGGGCAGGCCGTAGTTGAACTCGTGGTTGCCGACATTGGCAGCATCCACGCCCAGCAGGTTCAGCACCTTGTAGGCCGGGTGGGTGTCGCCCGCGCGCAGGGGCTGGATGCGGGCGACCAGATCGCCGAGCGGGTTGCC
>JAIXSD010000726.1 GCA_027484885.1 Rubrivivax sp. | reverse complement strand
GGCGGCGGCGCCGGCTCGGCCACCGCCCGCTCGGGTGACCCGTTCAGCTTGGGCAACCCGGCCAATTTCAACGTCGGCCCGACGGCCAACATCCCCGAGCCCAGCTCCCTGGCCCTGCTGGGTCTGAGCTTGGCCGGCCTGGCCGCCACCACCCGCCGCCGCAAGCTGGCCGATGAAACGCAAGGCTGATCTCGGCACGACATGATCCTGAGGGCATGGGCGCAGGGGCCATGAAGCCTGCTGCCGCCCAGCCACCGCGGCGCCTCCGGGCGCCGTTTTTTGTTGGTGTACACAGCGACCTTGTTGCTGATTTGGATCGGAGTGAGTTGCTGATGGCCACCGTCGTGATTGCCTGGGAGCTGGGAGGCGACTACGGTCACCTCGCGCGCCTGCTGCCTCTGGCCCAGGCCCTGCGCAAGCAGGGGCACCAGCCGGTTTTCGTGGTGCGCGACCTGCTGGGCGCCGAAAGCTTGCTCCAACCTCAGGGCTTCACCGCCCTGCAGGCGCCGCTGTGGCTGGGTCGGGTGACCCAGCTGCCCAGCCCCATCAGCTACGCCGAACTGCTGATGCCGGTGGGCTTTCTCAACCCACGCGCGCTCACCGGCATCTGCCGCGCCTGGCGCCAGCTCTTCCAGTTGCTGAAGCCCGATCTCTTGGTGCTCGATCATGCGCCGACCGCCCTGCTGGCCAGCCGCGGTCTGGGCCTGCCGCGCCTGCATTTTGGCGATGGTTTCTGCATGCCACCCACCACCCAGCCGCTGCCGCAGTTCGCCTGGTGGCAAGCCCCAGTGGGCCCGCGCTTGGCCGATTCCGAGGCCCATGTGCTGAGCCAAGCCAAGCAGGTGCTGGGGGCCTTGGGCGCGCCCACGCTGCAGACGCTGGCGCAGCTTTTCGATGTCGAGGCCCAGGCCCTGTGCAGCTTTGAGGCGCTCGACCCCTACCCGCCCGAACTGCGCGCGCCGGACACGCCGCGCCTCGGCCCGGTCTTCTTGCTCAGCCAGGGCCAGCAGCCGGTCTGGCCGGAGGCGCCCGGCCCTCGCGTCTTTGCCTACCTCAAGCCGGGCTACGGCCCGCTGGAGCAGGTCTTGCAGGCCCTGCAGCGCGTGCCGGCCTCCATCCTGGTGCACCTGCCGGGTGCCGCGCGCAAGACCCTCGATCAATACAGCCGAGGCCATGTGCACATCAGCGCCGAGCCGCTGGGCATGGGCGCGGTCAGCGCGCAATGCGACCTGGCCCTGTGCCACGGCGGGGCCGGCACCACGGCCTTGATGCTGCTGGCCGGCAAGCCCCTGGCCCTGCTGCCCATGCAGACCGAGCAGTGGATGAGCGCCCACCGGCTGCAGACCCAGGGCCTGGCCGCGGGTTTGCTGATCAACGAGGTCGAACGCCTGCCGCTGCTGCTGCAGCATGTCTGGAGCGAGCCCCGCTACCGCGAGGCCGCCCAAGCCTTTGCCGAAGCCCACCGCGGCTACCGGCAGGAGGACACCATCGCTGCGGTGCTGGCCCAATGCGAAGCGCTGCTGACAGGTTCGTCCGCATCAAAGGTGGCAGCGCCATGAAGCCCCGCGTGCTCATGGTCACCCGCATCCCCTTCTGGCGCATGGGTGCCGGGGAGCGCACACGCGTGCTGGCCCTGATCTGGCTGCTGGGCGCCCACTGCCGGCTGAGCCTGCTCTACCTCGGCCCGCTGAGCGATTCGGAGCGGCAGCTGCTCGCTCGCCTGCGCGTGCAGGCCGAGATCCATGCCCTCAGCAGCGCCCTGCCCGGCCCTCAAGACGAGGCCGTCGAACTCGCCGCCTTCCAACAGCTTTGCACCCGCCAGACCTTCGATGCCTGCATCTTCCAGCGGCTCAGCGTCCACGGCCTGCGTAAGCACCTGCCCGAGGGCGTGGCGGCCGTGCTGGACACGCATGATCTAGAAAGCCAGGCCGCCGAATCCCGGCGCCAGCAAGGCGTGCCCGTGCACACTCGCCTGAGCTGGGAGCAGGAGTTGGCCCTGTTCCGCCAGTACCAGCGCGTCTTGCTGATCCAGGCCGAAGACCATGCCCGGGTCCAGGCGGCCCTGGGCGAACGCGCCCTGCTCACGCCACATCCGGTGCAGTTCGCCGCCCTGCCGGTCCAGCCGGCGCGCTGGCATCTCGGCCTGGTGGGCAGCGATTGGTCGGCCAATTTGCATGGCCTGGATTGGTTCGCCGACGAGGTCTGGCCGCGCCTGGCTGAGCGCGTGGCGGGCATCGAGATGCACCTCTTCGGCTGGCTCAGCGATCGCTGGCGGCCTGAGTTCGCCGGCTTTCAACGCCATGGCTTTGTGGCCGATTTCAAGCAGGCCTGGGGCGCCATCGATGTGGCCATCAACCCGGTGCGCTGGGGCGCTGGGCTCAAGATCAAGAGTGTGGAGGCCCTGGGCCATGGCCTGCCCCTGGTCAGCACGCTGGAAGGTGCGCGCGGCCTGCCCGAGGATGGCGGCCGGGCCTTGCTGCGCTGTGACGACCCGGCCACTTTTGCGGATGCCTGCGCCCGCTTGCTGGAGGACAGCCAGGCCCGCGCCGACATGGCAGCGGCCGCGCATGCTTATGCCCGGCAGCATTTTTCACCCCAGGCCTGTTTCGAGCCCCTGCTGCGCTGGCTGCAGCAGCAAGTGCGGGCCTGAAGACCGTGGCTTCAGTGCCCGCCACCCAGATAGGCGGCGCGCACGGCTGGGTCGTTGCGCAGCTTCTCGGCCGGGCCGTGGACCGAGATGCGGCCGTTCTCCAGCACATAACCGTAATCGGCCACGGCCAGGGCGGCGGCGGCGAACTGCTCGACCAGCAGCATGGT
>JAIXSD010000657.1 GCA_027484885.1 Rubrivivax sp. | reverse complement strand
TAGGCCAGACCGCGCCAGCGCGTCAGCGTGGCGTCGTCGACCTGCGGATAGTGGGTCGGCAGGTAGAGGCCGCCATCGGGCGCCAGGCCCTCCAGCAGGATGTCGCAGAAGCGGCGCTCTGTTTGGTCACCGCGGGTGCTGATGTATCGCATGCTCATCAAGCCAATTCTTCTTTGCGCAGGCGCACGATGGGCGCCAGCACGGTGTTCAAAGCTTGCATCTGAGCCAGGGCCAGGTTCATGCGGCCTTCCTGGGTCTCGTGGGTCAGGATGATCAGGTCAGTCTGGCGCTCGCCCTCGTTGGATTCGCGCTGCAGCACCGCGTCGATCGAGATGTCGTGCTCCGCCAGGATGGTGGTGATGCGCGAGAGCACACCGGCCTCGTCGGCCACGCGCAGGCGCAGGTAATAGCTGGTCAGCACCTCGGCCATGGGCAGGATGGCGGTGTCGCTCATGGCCTCGGGCTGGAAGGCCAGATGGGGCACGCGGTGGTCCGGGTCGGCGGTGTGCAGTCGGGTGATGTCCACCAGATCGGCAATCACGGCCGAAGCGGTCGGCTCGGCGCCGGCACCCTTGCCGTAGTAGAGCGTGGTGCCGACGGCATCGCCCTGCACCACCACGGCGTTCATCGCGCCTTCGACATTGGCAATCAGGCGGCTCATGGGCACCAAGGTCGGGTGCACGCGCAGCTCGATGCCATTGTCCCGGCGGCGGGTCAGGCCCAAGAGCTTGATGCGGTAGCCCAGTTGTTCGGCGTACTTGATGTCGGCCGCTTGCAGCTGGCTGATGCCCTCCACATGGGCTTTGTCGAACTGCACCGGCACGCCGAAGGCGATGGCACTCATCAGCGTCAGCTTGTGGGCGGCGTCCACGCCTTCGACGTCAAAGGTCGGGTCGGCCTCGGCATAGCCCAGGCGCTGCGCTTCCTTCAGCACGGTGGCGAAGTCCAGGCCCTTGCTGCGCATCTCGGACAGGATGAAATTGGTCGTGCCGTTGATGATGCCGGCGATCCACTCGATGCGGTTGGCGGTCAGGCCCTCGCGCAAGGCCTTGATGATGGGGATGCCACCGGCTACGGCCGCTTCAAAGGCCACCATCACACCCTTGGCGCGCGCGGCCGCAAAGATTTCGGTGCCATGCACGGCCAGCAGCGCCTTGTTGGCGGTGACCACATGCTTGCCCTGGGCAATGGCTTCCAGCACCAGGCTGCGGGCCAGATCGCAACCGCCGATGGTTTCGACCACGATGTCGATCTCGGGGTTGCGGATGATCTCGTAGGGATCGGCGGTGACCACCACATCGGCATCACCGACGATTTGCCGCGCCTGCGCCAGATCGCGGCGGCACACCATGCTCACCTCAATGCCGCGGCCCGCGCGGCCCTTGATCTCTGCCTGATTGCGACGCAGCACATGGAAGGTGCCACTGCCCACGGTGCCAATGCCGAGGAGGCCGACTTTGATCGCTTTCATGCTGTCTGTCACTTTGCTGTTCACGTGTCGAAGAAAACAAACCCGGGCGGGCGGCTCAGGTGCCGTGGCGCTTGCGGTAATGGGCCAGGAAGCGTTCGATGCGGCCGATCGCTTCCTTCAGGTCGTCGGAATTGGGCAAGAAGACCAGGCGGAAGTGATCGGGCGCCACCCAGTTGAAACCAGTGCCCTGGACGATCAGCACCTTCTCCTCGGCGAGCAGCTCGTAGGCGAATTGCTGGTCGTCAGCGATCGGGTAGATCTTGGGGTCCAGGCGCGGAAACATGTAGAGCGCTGCCTTCGGTTTAACCACGCTGACGCCCGGGATCTGGCTCAGCAGCTCGTAGGCCAGATCACGCTGGCGGCACAGGCGGCCGGTCGGGGCCACCAGATCCTTGATGCTTTGGTAACCGCCGAGGGCAGTCTGGATGGCCAGCTGGCCCGGCGTGTTGGAACACAGGCGCAGCGAGGCCAGCATGTTCAGGCCCTCGATGTAGTCGCGGGCATGGCGCTTCTCGCCGCTGACCACCATCCAGCCGGCACGGTAGCCGCAAGAGCGGTAGTTCTTGGACAGGCCGTTGAAGGTCACGAACAGCACATCGTCGGCCAGGCTGGCCATGCTGGTGTGGGTGTTGCCGTCGTACAAGGTCTTGTCGTAGATCTCGTCGGCGAAGATCAAGAGCTGGTGGCGGCGGGCAATCTCGATGATGCCCAGCAAGAGATCGTCCGGGTAGAGCGCGCCGGTGGGGTTGTTGGGGTTGCAGACCATGATGGCCCGGGTGCGCGGCGTGATCTTGGACTCGATGTCGTCCAGGTCGGGCAACCAGCCCGCGCCCTCGTCGCAGAGGTAGTGCACCGGCTTGCCGCCGGACAGGCCCACCACCGCGGTGTAGAGCGGAAAGTCGGGCGCCGGGATCAAGACCTCATCGCCATCGTTGACCAGGGCGTTCATCGCCATCTGGATCAGCTCGGAGGCGCCGTTGCCCAGGTAGACATCGTCCACCGTCACGCCCTTGACGCCTTTTTCCTGCGTGTAATGCACCACCGCCTTGCGCGGGGCAAACAGGCCCTTGCTGTCGGTGTAGCCGGCGGCATCGGGCAGGTTGCGGATCATGTCCTGCACGATCTCGTCCGGCGGCATCAGGCCGAAGGCGGCCACATTGCCGATGTTCAGTTTGATGATCTTCTGGCCCTCGTCCTCCATCTGGCGCGCCTTGTCCAGCACGGGGCCACGGATGTCATAGCTGACGCTGGCGAGCTTGCTGGACTTGGCGATGGGCTTCAAGACGGGGACTCCTCGGGCGATCTGTGGGGGCGAGTGGGGCTGAGAAAACCTGGACACCGCGGGGCAGGATGGCCCGACGGCCCTCATGCTGCAGTGCAAAACCATACAATTTAATCACAGGGCTGCGGCTGCTCAGGCACCCGCCGCCTGAGAGTACAAGCAAGTGAGCCTTCGCAGGCCCCGGCACTGCCGTCACCCCCACCCTGCCCCTCCCCGCCACGATGAAATTCCAACTCGACGAGCCGCAAGGCGGCAACATCATTTCGCGCCACGACGG
>JAIXSD010000762.1 GCA_027484885.1 Rubrivivax sp. | reverse complement strand
TCGGCGTGGTCGTAGGGGGGCGCCACCTCCACGCAGTCCATGCCGACGAAGTTGAGCTGGGGCACCAGTTCTTCGAGGATGCTGAAGACCTGGTTGCTGCTCATGCCGCCGGGCTCGGGTGTGCCGGTGCCGGGGGCGAAGGCGGGGTCCAGGCAGTCGATGTCCAGGCTCAGGTAGACGGGCGGGTGGCCATGGGCGGCCATGCGCTCGCGCACCTGTTGCAGCAGCGGCGCCAGCTGGGCGGGGCTGTCCAGGCCGCGCAGGGCGCGGGCGTTGAAGATCAGGCCGCCCTGGTCGGCCACGTACTCGCGCGCCTCGCGCTGGCCGGCCGAGCGGATGCCGAACTGCACAAAGCACTCCGGCCGCACCAGGCCTTCCTGAATCGCTTCATAGACCCAGGTGCCGTGGCCGCTGGGCTCGCCGAAATGGTCGACCCAGGTGTCGCAGTGCGCATCGAAATGGATCACCGCCAGCGGCTGGCCGTGTTGCGCCCGGTAGGCGCGCAGCAATGGAAGGGTGATGCTGTGGTCGCCGCCCAGCCAGACCATGTGCTGGCGCGCGATCAGCGGGGCGATCAGCGGCATCATGGCCGCACGCATGGCCTCCAGGCTGGTGTTGGGCAGGGCCAGATCGCCGTGGTCGTGGAGCTGGCCCTCGGGCGTGGTGTCGAATAAGGGGTGGATGCCGTCGCACAGCATCTGGCTGGCCTGGCGGATGGCCGAGGGCCCGAAGCGCGCGCCGGGCCGGTTGGTGACGCAGCCGTCCCAGGCGATGCCGGCGAGGCCGAAGGGCGTGTCGCTGTTGCCTTGTTGGGAGGGCGACAAGCCCATGAAGGCGTTTTGGCTGAGAAAAGCAAAGTGGCTCATCGTCATCGCTCCATTCAACAAAGCCCGGCACTGCCGCGATCAGGGAGCGATCAAGGGCAGATCCAGAGGAAGAGGCGGTGGCCTTGTGCGACTGCGGTCGCGGAGAACGCAGCCAGGTCCGCGACCAGAAACTCCAGCGCTTCCGCCTCCCAATGCGGGCGGCGCTCGGCCTCGGCCGTCAGCCAGGCGCGGGACAGGGCGGGGAACTGGTCTTCCGAGAGCTGGGCCAGCAGAGTGCCCAGCTCCTCGGGCAGGGCCACCAGCCAGGGGTCGCCTTGCTCGCCGGCCGGGCCCACGCGCTCGAAGTCTTGCATGGCATGGCTCAGCGCCACCGGGGCGGCGTCCATGGCGCCGGGGGTGGCTTGCTGCTTGAGGATCAGGCGCAGGCTGGCCCATTGCGTGGGCTCGACGCCCGAGACCTCCAGCGTGGGCCAGATGTTGGCGTGGCCAGGGGTGAGGGGAATCACGGTCGCGTCTTCGGCGGAGGCGGCGATCAGGTCGGTCAGCATGGCGTGGGTGAGGCTTGGGTGTGGGATGCGCAAGCAGTGGGCTGCGCAGCAAAGGCAAATTGTCGGTGAAAGCCGAGACCCGGGCTCAGCCGGGCCTGCCGCGCTTCAGGCCGGGTTCAAACTTCGTGGCAAGCCACCTGCCGCCCGTCCACCTCGCGCAGCACCGGCGCCTCTTGCGCGCATCGTGCCACCGCCATCGGGCAGCGCTTGTGGAAGGCGCAGCCGCTGGGCGGGTTGAGCGGGCTGGGCAGCTCGCCCTTGAGCAGCACGCGCTCGCGCCGCTCGGCCGCATGCAGGGCCGGCGTGGCGCTCATCAGCGCGCGGGTGTAGGGGTGCAGGGGCTGGGCAAAGAGGCGGCGCTTCTCGCCCAGCTCCACGGCGCGGCCCAGGTACATCACCATCACCTCGTCGGCCACATGCTCGACCACGCTGAGGTTGTGGGAGATGAAGACGTAGCTGGTGCCGGATTGCTCCTGCAGGTCCATGAAGAGGTTGAGGATCTGTGCCTGGATGGACACATCCAGGGCCGACACCGGCTCGTCCGCTACGACGATGCGCGGCTGCAGAATCATGGCCCGGGCGATGGCAATGCGCTGGCGCTGGCCGCCGCTGAACATGTGCGGGTAACGCGCCAGATGCTCGGGGCGCAGGCCCACCTGGGTGATCAGCGCTTCGATGCGCTCGCGCCGCTCGGCTTTGCTGAGCGCCGTGTTGATCACGAGCGGCTCGTCCAGCGTGGCGGCAATGCTCTTGCGTGGGTTGAGCGAGCTGAAAGGGTTCTGGAACACCATCTGCACCTGCTGGCGCAGCGCCTTGAGGCGCGCACCGTCGGCGCCGGCCGTGGCCTCGCCGCCCAGCAGCAGGCAGCCGGCGCTGGGTGGCTCGATCAGGGTCAGCTGGCGCGCCAGGGTCGATTTGCCGCAGCCCGATTCGCCGACCACGGCCAGGGTCTGGCGCGGCCGCAGGCTGAAACTGACGCCATCGAGCGCGCGCACCGTGGCCTTGGGCTGGAACAGGCCCTGGCTGACGCGGTAGTGGCGGCTCAGGTTCTCGGCTTGCAGCAGCACCGGCTGGCTCACGTGTTCATTGCTCATGCGGCGCCTCCCATCGGGCCGCAGGCGGCAGCGGGAAGAAGCAGCGGACGCCTTCGTTCGTCAGCGTCGAGCTTGTGCTTGCGCTTTCAAGCTTGGGCCGTTCGCTGCGGCATCGCCCCTGCACCTGCGCGCAGCGCGGGCTCAGCAGGCAGCCGGCCGGGCGGTCCAGCGCGCCGGGCACGATGCCGGGCAGGGCGGCCAGGCGGCGGGCGCCGCGGTTGTGCTCGGGGAT
>JAIXSD010000315.1 GCA_027484885.1 Rubrivivax sp. | reverse complement strand
GACCGCGCCGCTGTTCGCTGCGAGGTTGTCCGAGAGCTTGTAGTCCCGCAGCGCCGGCTCTTGGGAAGCCGCAGGGCTGAGGGTTTGGGTTTCTGAGCTGGACATGGGCTTTCCTCGCGGGACGAACGAACGGACGATGGCAGGCCGGGATTTTTCGTCAGAGGGCCAAGTGTTTGTTGCTCTGTTTACCGCTGTCAAGCGGACGAATGAGAGAATTCCTCTCAAAGGAGTCTCAAATGGAGATGGATCGTTTCGATCGGGCCACGCGCCAGATTCTCGAAGCCCTGCAGGCCGACTGCCGCCAGAGCACCCAGGCCCTGGCCGACCAGGTGGGCCTCTCGGCCACCCCGGTCTGGCGCCGCATCAAGGAGCTGGAAGACAGCGGCGTGATCCGCCGCCATGTGGCGCTGGTGGACCGCGAGAAGCTGGGTCTGAACATCTGCGTGCTGGCCAATGTCTCGCTGGTGCGGCACAGCGAAGGGGCGGTGGAACAGTTCGAGCGCCTGGTCCTGGCCAGCCGCGAAATCATCGAATGCCACGGCATCACCGGCGAGGCCGACTACGTGATCAAGGTGGTCGTGCCCGATATGAAGGCCTATGACGCCTTTCTGCAAAGCCAGATCTTCAAAGTGCCCGGCGTGGCCAGCGTGCGCAGCAATGTGGTGCTGCGCGAGGTGAAGTACGAGACGGCGTTGCCGGTGGGGTGAGGGCGGCGGCTGCCGGTCTGAACCGCACATGACGTTGCCGCATGCGGATCGATGCATCCGCGCGCCCTTGTGTGCTCAGGGGCTAAGGGCGTCACTGACTCGGACGCTGCTCTCGCGGTTCTGCGCGCTCAGTCAGTAGACAGAGTGCGACCCCGTTCCGGTCGGGGTTCGCATCGAGGTGCTCCAGGTCAAGCCGGTCGGTGGCTTGCCTCAGCGCCCCACCACCTGCAGCCCCTGCGGCCCGACGCTGTACAGCACCTTCCCGGCCTGCACGTTGTCCACGAAGTCGAGCTTGAGCTGGTACTTGCCCTTGGGCGGCTTGAGCCAGGCTTCGGTTTCGCCGCCGGGGAAGCTGATGACCTCAGCCTTGCCGCCGCCCTCGGGCGCGACGCTCAGGCGGAAGTGGCCGGTGCCGGGTTCTTGCAGGGCCTGGTGCGAGACGTTCAGCTTGGAGGCGTGGAACAGCACCTGGACGGGGCTGCCTTCGCGGGCCTCGTTCTTGTTGTCGCCGCTGCCGGCCACGCGCAGGCTGATGCCGGGCTGGCTCAGGGTGTCGGGTTTGACGTTCTCATTGAACTTTGTGACCGTGATCTTCAGCGGCTTGCTGTAGACGAAGTTGGGCACATGGCGGTGGTCGGCCAACACCAGGCGCAGGGTGTAGTCGCCGGGTTTGAGCGTCAGCACGGTTTCCATCTGGCCCTTGCCAAAGTGGATGTACTGCTCGTTGAAGGGCAGGGGCTGGTTGAAATCCAGCGGCAGGTCGCGGTTGATCAGCAGGTGGTGGTGGCCGGTCTTGCCCTGCGGCTTGGTGATGGGCGCAATGCCCATGCCGGTCAGGCCGAAGGTCACCAGGAACGGCGTCTCGATCTTGGCGCCGTCTTGCAGATTGGTGAAATGGGTTTGCTGCGCCAGGCGTGGCGCCGAGGCCAGCCAGGGGTGGGGCGCTGCGCCCGAGGAGCTTTGAGCTGCAGCCGGCGCTGCACCGAGCAGCGTCAGGGACAGGAGCAAGGTCAGGCGCGAGAGCAGCGACGCGGCGATGCCGGCTTGGGTGTTCTGGGGCTGCTGCGGCTTCAGTGAGTACATCGTCTTCATCTTCATCATCTACTTCTTCTCTACGAATTCTTCTGCGAAAGCGGGCTGCCCACAGGGCGCCCGTCTGTTCGTGTCGGTGGAGTGGTGGTGGAGGGGGGACTGACTACAAACTGCGGGGTTCAGCGCTCCTCGCCGCTCTGGGCTGGCAGGGGTCTTGGTGATTCAGGCCTTCTTCAGGAATTCTGACTTGAGCATCAGGCTCACTCCGTCGATCTTGCAATCGACATCGTGGTCGCCATCGATCAGGCGGATGCCCTTGGCCTTGCTGCCTTTTTTCAGGGTGATGGAGGAGCCCTTGACCTTCAGGTCCTTGATCAGGATGACGCTGTCACCATCGGCCAGGGGCTGACCGTTGGCGTCGCGCACCACCTTGGCGGGCTCGCCGCCCTCATCGCTGGCCACCTCGGCCGCCCACTCAAAACCGCAGTCGGGGCAGATGAACTGCGCGCCGTCGGCGTAGGTGTTTTCGAGCGTGCATTGGGGACAGGCGGGCGGGGTGGACATGGCGATTTCGGCTCAGGTGCTTGTTGCGATGGGCGCGACACTGTAACCGAGTGCTTCAGCGCATGCGGGCCTGAAAGCGCTGTCGCGCATGCCTCAGTCAGGGGGGGTGTTGGCCTCGCACGCGGCTTTGCTTTGCGCATGGCTTCCGGCACGCCTTCGCGCTTGCGGCCATACTCTCGCCGGCTGCGCGGTCAAATCAACAGACCCAAGAAGAAAGCGGAGCGGTGCGAAGCGCGGGGCGATCCCTCGCGCTGAAGCCCGGCCTCGTGATGTTGCTGTTGTCGATGCTGCTGCTGGAAGAATGAGGGATGGCGCTTGATCGATCCGAGTGCTGTCTTTTCTTTGTGTGTTCACCGCTGACCTGGAAACCCTGCCATGACGATGACCCGACACCTGACCACTTTTGCATTGGCGAGCTGCGCCGCCCTGTTCGTGGCCGCGGCACCTGCCCGCGCTGCCGCGCCCGCCGAAGATGCCGCGCTCAAGGCTGCCATCGCCAGCCCGCACCGCACGCCGGCCAATGTGGCCCGCGACGGCGCCCGCCACCCCTACGAGACCTTGAGCTTCTTCGGCATCAAGCCGACTCAGACCGTGGTGGAGCTCTCGCCCGGCGGCGGCTGGTACACCGAAATCCTGGCACCCTATCTGCGCGACAAGGGCCAGCTGATCCTGGCCGGCGATGACCCGGCCTCTGAGCAGGCCTACTTTCAGCGCAGCGCCGCTCGCATGAAGGCCAAGCTGGAAGCGCTGCCGGCCGTCTACGACAAGGTGCAGGTGACGGTGTTCGCGCCGGGCGCGGGCAAGTTCGATTACGCCAAGCCGGGTTCGGCCGACCTGGTGCTGACCTTCCGCAATGTGCACAACTGGATCTCGGCCGGCGAGGGCAAGGCCCAGGCCGTGTTCAACAGCGCCTTCGCCGCGCTCAAGCCCGGTGGCGTGTTCGGTGTGGTCGAGCACCGTCGCCCGGTTGGTCAGGAGCAGGACGCCAAGGCGTCCAGCGGCTATGTGCACCAGGCCTATGTGATCAAGCTGGCCGAGAACGCCGGCTTCAAGCTGGCCGCAAGCTCGGAGATCAATGCCAACCCCAGGGACACGGCCGACCATGAGGGCGGTGTTTGGTCCCTGCCGCCGACCTTCGGCCTCAAGGACAAGGACCGCGCCCGCTATGAAGCCATTGGCGAGAGCGATCGCATGACGCTCAAGTTCGTCAAGCCCTGAGCCGGCCTGAGCTGGCAGCCACCGGGCCGCTGAACGCCGTCATGTTCGATCGCATCGTTTTCATCGGCGCCGGCCGCCTGGCGCGCACCCTGGCCCCGGCCTGGGCGGCGGCCGGCCAGCGGGTGGTGGCCGTGGCCAGCCGCCAGCCCAGCGCTGCGCAAGACCTGGCCCTGCACCTGCCGGGCTGTCAGGCGCTGGCGCCTGATGCGGCGGTGCAGGCGGCCGATCTGGTGCTGCTGACCGTGGCCGACGACGCCATCGCCCCGGTCGCCGCCAGCCTGCCCTGGCGCCCGGGTCAGGCGGTGCTGCATTGCAGCGGCGCCACCGAGTTGGCGGCTCTGGCGCCGGCTGAGACGGCCGGGGCGCTCATCGGCGGCTTCCATCCCCTGCAGATTTTTTCCGACCCCGCACGGGCGGCACGCCTGCTGGCCGGCAGCACGGTGGGCATCGAAGCCGCCGATGCGGCCCTGAGCGCACGCCTGCACAACCTGGCCGCAGCCTTGGGCATGAAGCCGCTGGCGCTGCGCCCCGGCACCCGAGCGGCGTACCACGCAGCGGCCAATCTGGCGGCCAGCAGCCTGCTGGCGGTGCTGGCCGAAGCGCGCCAGGTCTGGGCAGCCATCGGCCTGCCGCCGGAGGCTGCCCTGGCTGCCTTG
The DNA here is from genome assembly GCA_027484885.1 of Rubrivivax sp. Classification (GTDB taxonomy): domain Bacteria; phylum Pseudomonadota; class Gammaproteobacteria; order Burkholderiales; family Burkholderiaceae_C; genus Paucibacter_A. Next base: position 1,753 of record JAIXSD010000315.1, on the reverse strand, counting down.
CTGCCGCTGGCGCGCGGCACGCTGGATGCGGCCGAATCGCGCGGCCTGGCCGGCGCGCTCTCCGGCCCTGTGGCGCGCGGCGATGCCAGCGTGCTGGCCGCCCATTTGCAGGCACTCGAGGGCCTGGGCGCCGAGCATGCAGCGTTTTACCGTGCATTGCTGAGGCGCCAGCTGGACCTGGCCGCTGAGGCGGGCCGTCAGCCCGAGTCGGTGCTGGCGCAGCTGCGTGCGCGTTTGACCCAACAGGCGCGCTGATCCCCAGCCCTGCGCGGCGCGCGGCCGCCACACTCTGCGGCGGCTCCGCTCAAGCCCGTGCCTAGAATCCGGCATGCGTTTGGATGTGCCTACCCTGTTTGCTGTGGTGACCCTGGTGGCCTTGTTGATGGCCGGCTGGGTCAGCTTCATGGCCTGGGGCAAGCCCGCGCGAGATGCGCTCTGGGCCTGGGGCCTGGCCCTGGTGTCCTACGCGGCCAGCCATGTGATCTTTGCGGTGCTCAGTGCCGTGCCTTCGCCGGGCTTGGTGGTGGCCGGCAATGTGGCTTACGGCGTCGCACTCTCGCTGATGCTCTTGGCCATGCGCCGCTTCGATGGCCTGGACGCCAATGCCAGCCCGCCCGTCTGGGTGCAACTGCAGCTGGTCTTGCCGGTGCTGGCCATCGTCTTGCTCTACACCGTCTTGATGGAGCAGTACGCCGCGCGCGTGGTGGCGGGCTCCTTGGTGTTCTCGCTGCAGATTGGTTTCATCCTGCGCGCCTTGCTGGACCCGAGCCTGCCGCGCCCGGGCCGCGGCCGCTACATCCTGCTGACGGCCTTCTTCGCCCTGCTGACTTCGCTGCTGCTGCGCGCGCTGGCTGCGGCCATGGGATGGATGAGCAGCAACACCGACGAGGCCGGCCGGCTCTGGCTGACCATGGTCTTTGTGGTGGCCCTGTGCGCGGTGATCAGCATCTCGCTCGGTTTCGTCTACATGACCATGGAGCGGGCCGAGCAGCGCAATTTCGAGCTGGCGATGAAGGACATGCTGACCGGCCTGTCCAACCGCCGTGCCATCAGCGACCAGTTGCACATGGCGGTCTCGCGGGCCCAGCGCCAGGGCCAGTACCTGAGCGTGCTGATGCTGGACATCGATCACTTCAAGCGCGTCAACGACAGCTATGGCCACCAGGCCGGAGATGCCGTGCTGCGCGGCGTGGCCCGTACCTTGCAAAGCCGGCTGCGAGCGCAGGACCAGATCGGCCGTTTCGGTGGCGAGGAGTTCCTGCTCATGCTGCCCGACACCCATCTGGAGGGCGCCACCACCCTGGCCGAGGCCTTGCGCCAAGCGGTGGAAGCCGCGCCCACGCAATGGGGGGCGCACAGCATTGCCGTCACCATCAGCATCGGCGTGGCGGGTGGCGTGATCAGCGGCGCGCACACCGTGGATGGCCTGGTGGCCGCGGCCGATGCCGCCATGTACCGCGCCAAGCAAGGCGGCCGCAACCGGGTGGAGCTGGCCGATATGAGCAGCCTGCTGCCGGGCGCCCAAGCTGCGCTGCCGCCGGCCGTGCCACGCGACTGAACCCACACACACCCGCGGGGACGCCACCATGCTCACCGTCTACGGCCTCAACGGACGCATCTTCAGCGGCTCTCTTGAAGGCCTGCGTGAGCTGGGCCCGGTGCAGGCGGTGGCGCGGCTGCGTGCGGTCGAGCCGGTGCAGCGCGATCAGGAATCCAGCCTGCAGCGCGGCCTGCCCAGCCCCGGTGCGCCGGG
>JAIXSD010000275.1 GCA_027484885.1 Rubrivivax sp. | reverse complement strand
CCCAATCTGGCCCTGGCCCAGGTGGTGCGGCACCCCAGTGCCGGCGCCGGCCACTACGGCGTCAATCACTCGATCCACGCCGCCACCGCCTGCCGGGCCGCGGCCGATTTCCTGGGCTGGAGCGAGGCCGAGCAGCGCCGCGCCTTCCAGGCGGCGCTGACCATGAATCTGTCCATGGTCGAGCTGCAGGGCAAGCTGGCCGATCAGGTCTCGCCCCTGACCAGCTTGCAGCGTGAGGCCATCCAGGACCATCCGCGGCGCAGCGCCGAGATGCTGGCCGCGGCCGGCATCGAGGACAGTGACTGGCTCCACGCCGTGGCCCAGCACCACGAGGTGCCCGATGGCTCGGGCTACCCGCAAGGCCTGACCGACATCGCCGAGCTGGCCCAGCTGCTGCGCTATGCCGATGTCTACACTGCCCGCCTCAGCAGCCGCGCCAACCGGCCGGCCATGAGCGCCCAGCAAGCCGGCCGCGAGCTGCACCAGATGGCGGCCGAGAGCCCGCTGGCCGGTGCACTGATCAAGGCCTTCGGGATCTTCCCCCCGGGCAGCCTGGTGCGCCTGTCCTCGGGCGAGATGGGCCTGGTGGTGCGCAATGGCGACAAGGCCTACCACCCCCTGGTCTCGGCCTTGACCCATGCCGACGGCGAGCCGCGCCGCAAGCCCCTGCTGCGCGACAGCGCCCGCGCCGACCACAGCGTGGTGGCCCTGCTCTCGGCCCAGAACCTGCCCATGCGCCTGAGCGACGAGCGGGTGGCCGCCTTGATCGGCGCACATTGAGCCGAAGCGGGCCCGCCACGCCCCTCTGGGCTCGTGTCACCCGGCGACGCCGTACAAGATCGGCGCTAGCATGGGCCGGGTGAATGCCCTCAAACCTTTCAGCGCTGTGCAACCGGCCGCTCGGGGCCCGGTCTTGCTCTTGCTGCTGGGCGGCTGGCCCGGCCTGGCCCAGGCGCATGGCGAGGGCTGGGTCTGGTGGTCGCTGGCCGGCAGTGGCGCGCTGTTTGGCCTGTTGCTGGGCTTTGGCGTGGGGGCTCTGGCTTGGCGGCGTCGTGGGTTCGGTTCAGCATTCGCGCTCTATCTGCTGGCCCTTTTGCTGGGCGTGGCTGTGGGGTTTCCGGGCTCGGCCGATGCTTTGGCGCTGGCCCTGATGGCCGGCGTGGCGGCCGGCGTTCTGCCCTTTGCCCTGGGCTTTTTCCTGGGGCGCTGGCTGGGTGGCGCCTGGCGCAGGCGCGGCCGCATGCCTGGCCGCTTCCATGAAACGTCCAGGGCGGAGCGTATGAAGGCTCAAGCTGGGCAGCGTGGCGACGATAAGATCGGATGAGACAGCTTGGGCGCTGTGCGCCCAGTTTGCTCATATTCGAAGCAAAGGAAGGCACACCTCCGGATGCGCGCGATCGAGACCCAGACACCCGGGGGCCCGGCGGCGGAGCGCGCGCTTGCTGCAGAGGGGCGGGCTGCGGCCGAGGCGGCTGCCTCTGCGGGTGATGCCCCGGCCTCTGAGCTGCCTTTGCGCCTGCTGCTGCGCTTCTCGGATGCCGGCTTTGAGCAGCGCTTCATCCAGCACTACATCGCCTTCTACCTGCGCTATGCCCAGGCCAGCCTCTTGCTGGGCGCGCTGCTGGTGTCGGGGGACTGGCTGATCGACCACCTGGCGCATGGCGGCGCGGCGGCCAATTTCCTGCGTTTGAGCCTGGCGGTGCCGGTGCTGCTGCTGGGCCTGGCCTACTCCTGCTTGCCGCAGTCGCGGCGGCATTGGCAGCCGGCGATGGCGAGCTTCATCGTCGCCGTGGCCCTGTGCCTCTTTTTCATCCTGGTGCGCATCGATGCCGAGGGCGGGGCCGGGCTCAAGACCTGGGTGGGGGTGCTGAACTTCACCTTTCTGGAGTTCTACTGTTTCGTCATCCTGGGCGTGCAGTTCCGCCATGCCCTGGCTTCGGGTCTCATGATCCTGGCGGCGTTTTTGTACGCCTTGTTTGCCCATGCCGGGCTGTCGGCCGGAGAGGCCGGCTACTGGGCCTACCACGTGCTGACGGTCTTCATCCTGGCCGCCGGCATCGGCTGGTGGCGCGAGTTCGTGCTGCGCAAGGAGTTCCTGGCCCGCGCGGCGCTGGACGATTCCTTGCTGGCCGCCGAGCAGCGGGCGCTGCGCCTGGCGCATTACGACGAGGTCACCGGCCTGCCCAACCGCCGCCTGCTGGGGGAGCTGGCCGCGCCGGCCCTGGCGCGCGCTTGCGCGGGTGGGCCGGCCTGTGCGGTGCTGCACCTGGAGATCGATCGTTTTGGCGGCGTGCACGAACTCTTTGGCCATGGCCAGAGTGATGTGATGCTGGCCGGCATGGCCCAGCGCTTGCGCGCCTGCCTGCGCGGCAACCAGGCGCTGGGCTTGGAGTGGGGGCTCGGGCCGCTGGGTCTGGCGGCCGAGTCGGATCGGGTGCTGGCGCGCCTGGGTGACCATGCGTTTGCCGTCTTCATCGCCGAGCTGGAGGGGCAGGAGCGCGCCTCCGGCCTGGCGCAGCGCCTGCTGGCGGCGGTGGCCGAGCCGGTGCAGGTCGATGGCCAGCAGATGCTGCTGACCGCCAGCATCGGCATTGCGATGTGCCCGGGCGATGCCCAGGACCTGCTCAACCTGACCCGCTGCGCCGAGCAGACCGCGCGCGTGGCCGCCGAGGCCGGTGGCGCCCAGCACAAATTCTTTGACGAAGCCCTCAACGCCCGGGCCAAGGACCGCGTGCTGCTGGAATCCGAGCTGCGCCAGGCCCTGCTCAGCGATCAGCTGCGCCTGCACTACCAGCCCAAGGTGGACGCGCGCAGCGCGCGCCTGGTCGGTGCCGAGGCCTTGCTGCGCTGGCAGCACCCGCAGCGCGGCCTGATCCCGCCGGGCCTCTTCATCCCCCTGGCCGAAGACAGCGGCCTGATCGCGCCGCTGACCGATTGGGTGCTGCACACCGCCTGCCAGAGCCTGCGCCGCTGGGCCGGGCAGGGGCTGACGGTGCTGCCGCTCTCGGTCAATCTGCCGGCCTCCAGCCTGGCCGATGCCGGCCTGCCCGAGCAGTTGAGCGGCTTGGTCCAGCACTACGGCCTGCAACCTGCCTGGCTGATGCTGGAGCTGACCGAGACCATGGTGATGCGCGATATGGCCACCGCCGTGGCCGTGCTCGACCGCCTGCGCCAGCTGGGCTTCGGTCTCTCGCTCGATGACTTCGGCACCGGCTACTCCTCGCTCAGCCACCTCAAGCGCCTGCCCATGAGCGAGCTCAAGATCGACCGGGCCTTCATCACCGATGTGGCCCGCGGCGGCCGCGACGCCGCCCTGGCTTCCGCCATCATCACCCTGGGCCGCGAGCTGGGCCTGCAGGTGGTGGCCGAAGGGGTGGAGACGCAGGAGCAGGCCGAGTTCCTGATCGGCCGCGGTTGCAGCCTGCAGCAGGGCTATTGGTTCGCGCGGCCGCTGCCGCCCGAGCAGTTTGAGGCTGTGCTGCGGGCCGGCACCTGCCGGCTCTGAGGCGAACGATCCCGTGCCTCGGGGATCGCCCTG
>JAIXSD010000565.1 GCA_027484885.1 Rubrivivax sp. | reverse complement strand
TCGGGCAGGAGCTCGGCCTCATTGCCCAGGAAGGACAGCCAGCGCGGCTGGTTCTCTTCGATGATGGCGATTTCCACCCGGTCGATCATGGGCAGGCGGCGGCCTTGCAAGGCACGCACCTGCGCGGCCAGCTCGGGCTTGTCGGCCGGTGGCTGCTCTTTGTAGAACTCTTCGCGGTAGTTGGGGTTCTTCTCCAGCACGATGCGCGAGCTGCGGCGCCACTCGGCCAGGCGCCAGGCGCCCGTTCCCACCGGGTGCTCCATGATTTTCTCGGGGTAGGCCTCGACCACCTCACGCGCCACCGCGCCGAGGAAGGCGCTGTCGGCGAACTGGTTGATGAAGCGCGGGTCGCCGATGCCCAGCTTGATCTGGAACTTGTAGCGGCTCAGTTGTTGCAGGCCTTCGACCGGGCGCTCGTAGTCAAAGGGCTTCTTGGCCGCCATCAGCTCCTTGCGCAGCTCCGAGAGGCCGAGGATCTTGACGTTCTCCAGCAGGTAGAGGTTGGGGCTCTTCCACTGCGGGTCGTAGTGGCGCTTGATGGAATAGATGTAGTCGGCAGCGGTCAGCTCGCGCTTGGCGCCTTTGAAGGCCGGGTCGTCGCTGAAGTAGATGCCGGGCCGCAGCTCGAAGGTCAGCGTTTTGAAGTCGGCCGAGATCTCGGGCATGGCCACCACGGTGTTGGGCACCAGCATGGCCGGCTTGGCCAGGTATTCGAACTTCAGGGGCGCATCGAAGATGCCGGCGGCCACGGTCTTGGAATAGGTGTCGCTGATCTGCGCCGGGTCGAAGCCGGTTTCGGCCACGCGGAAGGCATAGCGCAGCACCTTGGGCGAGGCGGAGGCGGCGGATGGGGCCGCGGCTTTGCCCTCGGCCGCGCCGGCCTCAGAGGCTGCCCAGGCGGGCAAGCCACCGGCGGCGCCGGCCATGGCCAGGCTCAGGCCGATCAGGGCGCGACGGACGGCAGCGGGGCGGGCCAGGGGCGAGGAGGTCGGGCGTGGCAAATGGCTCATGGTCATGCTCAGTAAAGGTCTCGGGGCGCGGAAGGGGTCTCCAGCCGTGCCCGCGGGGCATCGTCCGGCGCGCCACCTGCCGGGATGGGGCTGGTTGACAGACGAAGGCGCGCACAAAGTTGCGCAGTCTAGGGCCTGCGGACGATGGGGTGTCACGGCGGGGTCATGCAGATCGCGCATCAGTTGCTGCAATTTTCGCCCAGTCCGGTGGTGCGATTTGCGCGCATGCCCTGAGGAGTGCGGCCACCAAAAGCCCCAATCCATGGGGCGCTCAGGGCAAATGCCGTGAAAACCGGCCCTGGCTTCGCTTAGACTCGCGCAACTTTTCCCGCAAACCCCGTCCGCCACCCGCGTGCGGGGTTTCTTTTGTCCAACCGACGACGCGTTAACTGGAGCCCGACAGCAATGGCGGCATACCTGCTCAGGCGCTTGTGGCAAATGATTCCGACTCTGCTCGGTGTCGTGCTGCTGGTGTTTTTCCTCTTCAAGTACTTCGGTGGCGATCCCGCCGAAATCATGGGCGGCCTCAATGCCAGCCCCGAGCAGATCGACGCGATCCGCGAACAGCTGGGCCTGAACAAACCGGTCTGGGAACAGCTGTGGATCTTCCTCAAGCAGATCGTCACCTTCGACTGGGGCAAGAGCTGGGCGACCAATGAATCGGTGGCCAACCTCTTCAGCAGCCGGCTGCCGGCCACGCTGACGGTGATGCTGCCCATCCTGATCCTGGAAGTCTCGCTGGCGATTCCCTTCGCCCTGGCCGTGGCCGCCGTGCGCGGCAGCCTGACCGACCGCACGGTCATGATCCTGAGCACGGTGGCGGTGTCGATCTCGCTGCTGGTCTACGTGATCGTGGGCCAGTATGTGTTCGCCTTCCGCCTGGGCTGGTTCCCGGTGCAGGGCTGGACCGACAGCGTCTGGACCAACCTCACCACCTACGCGCCCCTGCCCATCATGGTGGCGGTGGCCGTGGCGATTGCGCCCTACACCCGCCTCTACCGCACCTTCTTCCTCGACGAGATCGGCCATGACTATGTGCGCACCGCGCGCGCCAAGGGCATGACCGAGCGCACCATCCTGCTCAAGCATGTGCTGCGCAACGCCATGATTCCCATCATGACCAATATCTCGGTGGCCCTGCCGGGCGTCTTCGTCGGCAGCTTCCTGCTCGAGGTGTTCTTCTCCATCCCGGGTCTGGGCCGCGAGATCCTGCTGGCGGTGAACCGCAGCGACTACCCGGTCATCCAGGCCTTTGCCATCTACATCGCCTTCCTGACCATGGTGGTGAACCTGATCACCGACGTGCTGTACAAGCTGGTCGACCCGCGCGTGGTGCTGAAATGAAAATCAAGAATTCTCCAGTTTCATTCCGCTTCGGAGATGCGAAATGAGTGCAGTGATGTCTTCTCCGACCCCCGCCGCTGGCCACGCCAAGGCGCAGAAATCCGAAGGCGTGTGGGCCGCCTCCTGGCGCCGCATGAAGGCCGACAAGGTGGGCATGGTGTCCATGGCCATCGTCGCAGTCTTCCTCTTGATGGTGATCGCCTCGGCCAGCGGCCTGCTGGCCAAGAACTGGCAGAAGGAAGTGGGCGTGCCCAATGCGCCGCCGACCTTCATGGGCCCGGCCCCGGCCGAGGCCACCGGCGTGATCGCCCAGCCCAAGGGCCCCAATGTCGACCTCAGCGACATCGACCCCCTGGCGCCCAAGTACAAGGAATGGGAAGAGCGCGCCAGCAAGTTCAAGACCGAAGAGGTGGTCAAGGCCGAGACCCTGCCCCTGGGTGGTGACCGCCTGGGCCGCGATGTGCTGGCCAAGGTGATCAAGGGCGCGGAAGTGTCCATCCTGGT
>JAIXSD010000759.1 GCA_027484885.1 Rubrivivax sp. | reverse complement strand
GCGCGGGCGCGCACCTCGCTCCAGTCCATGGCCGCGAGCGGCGGCTGGGGCAGGCGCTCCAGGCCGCGGCGCAGGCGCTGGCCTTGATTCCAGGCCTCGCTCGCGGGGGCCTCCGCATCAGCAGCGCCTTCAGGGAGCACCGGCTGCGGACGACCGGCCAGACCCTCCAGCCAGTCGCCCGCCTGACCCAAGGCCTGCGCATCGGGCGCGCTCGCATCCGGCGCCGGGGTGGAGTGTTGCTCAGCAGTCATGGCAGTCTTGCATCAAGGGCAGAAGTTTGGCCCGGCACTGGGCCAGGTAGACGGTGGTGGCGTGTTCGCTGCGACCCAGGCGTTGAGCCAGCTCGGCCCGGGTCCAGCCCTCGACATAGGCCAGGTACAGGACCTCGGCCCGCTCGGGCTCCTGGGCCTGAAAGCGCCGGAAGGCACGCTGCACACAGTCGCTCAGATCTTTGAGATGCGTGCTCTCGGAAAAACTCAGGGCGGCACCCAGCCCGGGGGCCAGGTCTTGCGTCTCGGCCTCCGGCGGCGACTCGGCCCCCAGCTGCAGCGGCTGCTGGCGGCGCAGGTGGGCACGCAAGGTGTTGCCGGCAATCTGCCAGAGCCAGGTCGAGAGCTGGGCCTCGCCACGAAAGCCGGCCAGGCCGCGCAGGGCTGCGGCAAAGCTGTCTTGCACCAGCTCATGGGCCAGGGCCTCGCTGCAGCCACAGGCACCGACGAAATAACGCAGCAAACGCGGATACCACTGCGGATACAGCGCCGCCAGATCGGCCTCGCTGGCAGCGGCTCGCGGGGCCGGTGCTCCTGGTTCATCCTCGGTGCGATCGAACATGGCGCTGGTTAGGATTCGGCCCGGGCGAGCCGGCGCCAGGCCAGGGGCCCGCCAACGAGCACGGCAACGGGACAAGAAAAATCGGGCACATGGGAGAACACTGCAGGCAGCGCCTCCAGCGCCAGAGTCAAATCGTGCGAGGCGCAGGCATGCGCTTCACACGGGCGCTGACTGTAACCCTGGCCCTGCTCAGTTTCGGGCCCCTGCGGGCAAATCCCGAGGTCGGCTGCACGCGCGAGCCCGAAGCGCTGGCGCGGCAACCCCACCCAGGCCTGGCCGCCATGAACCGCGAGGCCTTCAAGGCCGAGGCCATGCAGGACCGCTACCGGCTCTACCAAGCTTGGGAGTCTTGCGCCTGGCAGCTGATGCCCGATGAAGTGGCCAGCTACTCGCTCTGGGCTTTGCATGGCTATCGGCTCCACCAGGTCCTCAGCGAGCGGCCCGACCTGCCGCTGCCGGAACTGCTGGACATTCACCGCCCCCACGAGGCGCGGGCTGCAGCCTCAGGCGACGCTGAAACACGGATGCAGATGCTGCGCATGCTCTGGGGCGGCCTGCTGAACCACGGGCGGGTGCTCGAAGCTCAAGCGGTGCTGGATGGCGAGATCCAGTCCCGCGTGCAGATCCTGCGCCAGGCCGGCCCGGGCGCGCACAGCCCCGCAGCCCTGCGCGCGCAAGAGGAACTGCTGAGCCTGAGCGAAAGCCTCTACGGCACCGTCGGCGCGCGGCCTCAGATCGAAGCGCTGGCCGAGACCCTGACCCGTGAGCTGGGGCCTGGCGCCACGCCCACCCTGATCCTGGCACGGCCACTGACGGCGTACCACCGGCGGCTCGGGCGCATCGACCAGGCCTGGCAGCTGATCGAAACCGCCTACCAGCGCGCCCGGGCTGAGCAAGCCGGCGACGAGCGCCTGCACCGCCTGCTGCAAAGCGAGCGATCCATCGTGATGTACGAGCGCGGCCAGGTGATGGAAGCCATACGCGAGCACGAGCAGGTGGTGGCCTACTGGGAGGCCGAGCAAGCCCAGGGCCGGCCGGCCTGGATGCGCCTGGGCCGGGCCTACAACAATCTGGTGCGCTTCAGCCACGCCGCCGGGGACTACCCGCGGGTGCTGCAGGTGGCGGAGAAAGTCGCACGCGGCCCGGGCCTGGCCTTTGGCCTGGTCTATGCCGAGGCCCTGCCCACAAGGCTCTACGAACAGCTGGCCCGCCACCATCTGGGTGACACGCAGGCACTGGAGCGCGGCCGCGACATCGTCGTGCGCGAGGGCTCGGGCAGCAACTACTCGCTGTTCTTCACTGAGGCCCTGCTGCCTCTGGCAGAACGCGAGGGCAAGCCCGAGCTGATGCGCTGGGCCGCAGGCGAGATCGAGCGCATCGTCACCGTGCACAGCACCCCGCTGCAAAGCAACCGCGCCATCCTGCACCTGGCCCGGGCACGGCTGGAGCCTAGCCTGCGCGCCTGGCACCAGTGGCGCGCCCTCGCCCTGGGGGCCATGGGCCGCAGCCCGGCGCATGAAGCCCAGGCCTTGTTCGAGAACGCCCAGCGCCTGCGCGAGGCCCAACCTCGCCTCGCCTTGGTCTTCTACAAGCTCGGCGCCCTGGCCTTGCGGCGCTTGCGCAGCGATCTGCCGCAAGACAGCGCCGACCTGCAACGCGCCGGCCTGGCTCGTTATGAGCACCATTTGCGCGCCTGGGTCGGCCTGCTGATCGACCAAGGCCGTTTCAAGGACAGCGAGGCGGCGCTGGCCTTCCTGCAAGAGGAAGAACGCGGCGAGCTGCTGCGCGGCGGGCGCCGCAGCGCCAGCGACGGTGAACATCATTTGCAGCTCCATGCCGAAGAACGCCACTGGCACGGCGCCCTGGCCGACATCGGCCACGAGCTGCGCCAGGCCTCCGACCGCATCGACAGCGAGATCGAGCAGACCGTCGGCCTGCTGGACCGCACAGCCGTGCATTCACAAGCGGCGCAGGCGGCGCTCGACTCCGCGGTGCAAAGGCTACGGCAGCTGGCGGAGGACGCCGAACCGGCCGAACGCTCTCGGGCCGATTTGCCACCAGACAGCGGACCGGCGCTCGCCCCCGGTCATGTGCGCCTCAGCTACGTCTTTCTGCGCGAGGATCGACTGAGCCTGCGGATTCAGGCCGCGGGCCAGCCCGCACGCCACCTTCAGCTGCCCTTGAGCCGCGCCACCCTGGCGCGGCAGACCCTGGCCCTGCGCCAATGCCTGGAGCGCCGCTGCGAGCAAGACCTGACCCTTTCGCACGCGCTCTACCAGGCTGTGATGGCGCCCGCCCTGCGCCTGCTGCCTG
>JAIXSD010000314.1 GCA_027484885.1 Rubrivivax sp. | reverse complement strand
TGAAGGCAAGGCGCTCGATCTGAGCGATGGCCGCTGGAACAACGCGCGCGAATGGGTGTGGCAGGCAGGCGGGCCTGCGCTGGGTCCCAAGCAGCGCTGTGAGCTGCAGCTGCTGGAGAGCTTCAAGCCTTTGGGTGGCGCCATCCCTGGGCCGCAGCGCTTCAGCTTCCAGACCGGGCCGGTGCGCTTGCAGCAGGTGCAGCCCTGGCCGGGCAGCGAGATCGAGGAAGACCAGCACTTCCTGCTGCGCTTCAACGGCGGCATGACCGAGGCGCAGCTGCGCCAGCGTGCCTGGTGCGAGGTCGATGGCCTCGGCGAACGCATCCCCGTGCAAGTGGTGCAGGGCGAGCCGCTGGCTGCGGTGCTCAAGTCACGCGGGCGCAGCCAGGCTGCGGCCAAGCTGCCCGGCAGCCACTGGCTGCTGCATTGCCAGCGGCCCCTGCCGCAAGACGCCAAGATGCGCCTGATCTGGTCCAAGGTGGAAGGTGAAAAAACGGCACAGGCCCGGCACGACAACGAGACGCATGCGTATCACGTTCGCCGCCCCTTCACCGCCGAATTCTCTTGCGAGCGCGAGCGCGCCAATGTGCCTTGCATGCCGGTGCGGCCGATGCGGGTCTTGTTCAGCGCTCCTGTGGCCCGCGAACAGGCGCTGCAACTGACGCTGAAGTCGGCGTCCGGCCAGGTCCTCAAACCGCTCAAGCCCAAGGGTGAGGACACGGCTGAGCTGTCTGCGCTGGAGTTTCCTTTTCCGCTGGCCGAGAACGCGCAATTCATCCTGCAGATGCCGGCTGGGCTCAAGGACAACAGCGGCCGGTCCTTGTCCAACGCGGCGAGCTTTCCGCTCAAGGTGGCCACGGGTGCCTCGCCGCCGCTGGCCAAGTTTGCCGCCGCACCCTTCGGCGTGATCGAGCGCGAGGCGGGCGGCAAGGAACCGTCCCTGCTGCCCATCACCATGCGTCATGTGCAGAGCGACTGGGGCGCTGCGGGTGCGGCAGCGAGCGCTGGCGCAGCGTTGACCAGCCCCGGCGAGATCCGTGTCAAGCGCCTGAGCAGCGCGGCCGATGTGCTGGCCTGGTACGCGCGTGTGCGGCGTTATCACGAGAGCACGCTCAATGCCCGTGAAGCCGGCCTGCCCGAGAGCCAATGGTACGAATCGGTGGCCGACACTGACTCGCGGGGGCAGCCCATCTCTCGCAAGCAGATGCGCCAGATCGCCACCCGCGAGCTGCCCTTGCTGTACAAAGACCCGGAGGCCCGCAGCCTCAAGCTGCCGACGCCCGCCACCCCGCCGCAGGGCGCGGAGCCACGGCCCTTCGAAGTCATCGGCCTGCCCTTGGCCGAGCCCGGCTATCACGTGGTGGAGCTGCGCTCACCGCGCCTGGGCCAGGCCTTGCTGGACAAGACCGCGCCCATGTTTGTGCGCACGGGTGTGCTGGTCACCAACCTCGGCGTTCACTTCAAATGGTCGCGCGAGAACAGCCTGGTCTGGGTGACCAGCCTGGACCGCGGCCTGCCCGTGGCCGATGCGGAAGTGACCGTGCATGACTGCGCCGGCAAGCCGCTCTGGGGCGGCCGCACCGATGCCCAGGGCCGCGCCCTGGTGCAGCAGGCCCTGGAGCCCCCGGGCTGGGACGACAAGCGCTGTGTGGCCGAGCGCGGCTTCTTTGTCACCGCGCACAAGGCCGATGCGGCTGGTGCTGCCACCGACATGGCATTTGTCTTCAGCAACTGGAACCGCGGCATCGAGCCCTGGCGCTTCAACCTGCCCACCATTTACGGTGCCGGCAGCCCCGAGGTGCGCGCCCACACGGTGCTGGACCGCAGCCTGCTGCGCGCCGGCGAGACCGTGTCCATGAAACATTACTTCCGCCTGGAAACCCGCCAGGGCCTGAAGCTGGCGGCGCCCGAGCAGCTGCCGACCAAGCTCAAGCTGACCCATCTGGGCAGCGGCAGCGAAGTCGAGATTCCGATCACTTGGCCCAGCCCGCGCAGCGCCAGCTCGCAGTGGGTGATCCCGTCCGGCGCCAAGCTGGGGACTTACAGCATCGAGCTCCTGCGTGAAAGCCGCAGCGCCGGTGACGGCGAAGCCCGCAGCTGGACAGCCGGCAGCTTCCATGTTGAAGAGTTCCGCGTTCCCTTGATCAATGCCAGCTTGAGTGCGCCCAAAGCGGTGCAGGTGGCGCCCAAGGAGTTGCGCCTGGGCGCGCAGCTCAACTACCAGTCCGGCGGCCCCATGGCCCAGGCACCACTCAAGTTCAGTGCCTTGCTGCGCCCGCGCAGCCTGCATTTCCCGGGCTATGAGGAGTTCAGCTTCGAGCCGCCGCGCGGCCTTGGTGAGGCCGAGCGCCTCCAGGATGAAGGCGAGGGCGAGGAAGGTGCCGGCCCGGCGCGCGAAACCCGCCTGGTGCTGGACAAGCAGCCCGCCGTCACCGACCGCCAGGGCGCGGCCGAAGCCCTCATCAAGAACCTGCCGGCCCTGACCCGGCCCAGCGAGCTGCTGGCCGAGCTCAGCTACAGCGACCCGAATGGCGAGGTGCGCAGCGTCAACCAGACCGTGGCGCTGTGGCCCTCCAAGCTGGTGCTGGGCCTGCGCACGCGCAGCTGGTCCAACAACCGCGGCAGCCTGGCCTTCAGTGCCCTGGCGCTGGACACCGCGGGCAAGCCGGTGGCAGGCCAGCGCCTGGAGGTCAAGGCCCAGCTGCGCCAGACGATCAGCAGCCGCAAGCGCATGGTCGGCGGCTTTTATGCCTACGACAACCGCACCGAGCTGAAGGACCTGGGCACGGTCTGCAGCGGCAGCAGCGATGCCCAGGGGCTCTTGAGCTGCGAGGCCAAGCTCGATGTCTCCGGTGAGGTGGAGCTGGTGCTCAGCGCCAAGGACAGCGAAGGCCGGCCCAGCCAGGCCGCAGCCAGCGCCTGGATGAGCCAGGAGGGTGAGCTCTGGTTCGCCCAGGACAATGACGACCGCATCGATGTGCTCGCCGA
>JAIXSD010000250.1 GCA_027484885.1 Rubrivivax sp. | reverse complement strand
TCCCAGTGTGCGGCGTCATGCTCGGGGTAATCGGGCACGCCGCCATAGCTCATGATGCCCGCGCGCACCCAGTCGGCCCGCACATGGCCCAGCTGGTTGTAACGCAAGGTGGCGGCGCTGTTAGAGAGTGAGCGCTCACCGGGCAGGTCGGCGGTGGCTGTTTGGAAGGCGGCCACCTGGTGGGCGATGCCGTCCTGGCCGAAGCGCTGGGCGTCGGCGTCGGAGAAGTGGGTCATCAGCGAAATCTCGTCCACCTGGGGCAGGGCGTTGAGCCGGGTCCAGGCGGCGCGGAAGGCTTGCGGGCTGAAGCCCAGGCGGTTCATGCCGCTGTTCATCTTCAGGAAGACGCGGTGCGGCTCGTGCGTCTTGTGCATGGCCAGCCAGTCGATCTGCTGCTCGCAGTGCACGGCGTGCCAGAGCTTGAGGCGGGAGCACAGCTCCAGATCGCGTGGCTCGAAGCAGCCTTCCAGCAGCAGGATGGGCCCGCGCCAGCCCAGGGCGCGCACGCGCTGGGCTTCGTCCAGGTCCAGCAGCGCAAAGCCGTCGGCGGCCCGGAAGGCCTCGAAGACGTTTTCGATGCCGTGGCCGTAGGCATTGGCTTTGACGACGGCCCAGACCTGGGCGTCGGGCGCGCAGGCGCGGGCGCGGGCCAGGTTGTGGGCCAGGTGGGGGAGGTGGATGAGGGCTTCGATCGGACGTGGCATGCCCGATATTGTGGCACCCGCGCCTGTGCTTCTCGGGATGGCAAAAGTTCGGTGAAAGTGCTGCGTGCTATAAACCGGGCGCGGCCACGGGCGTGGCTGCAGCCTGGGGAAAACCCGGAATCAACCGTCCCAGCTTGACCGTCGGCGCGCATCCGTCGTCTCGCTCATTGCTCGACATTTCCCCGCAGTACCGATTGGGTTCATGAAAAAAGGCTTCTTTTCCATCATGTCGGCGCAGTTCTTCAGCTCGCTGGCGGACCAGGCCTTGTTGGTCGGCGCCATCGAGTTGTTGAAGAGCACAGCGGCGCCGGCCTGGCAGATTCCGGCCCTGGGCCCGATGTTTGCGCTGTTCTATGTGGTGCTGGCGCCGTTTGTGGGGGCTTTTGCTGACGCGGTGCCCAAGGGCAAGGTCATGTTCTATTCGAACCTGATCAAGATCTTTGGTTGCCTGATGATGCTGTTCGGCGCCCACCCGCTGCTGGCCTATGCCGTGGTGGGCCTGGGGGCGGCGGCGTATTCGCCCGCCAAGTACGGCATCCTGACCGAGCTTCTGCCGCCTTCGCAGCTGGTCAAGGCCAATGGCTGGATCGAGGGCCTGACCATCGCGTCCATCATCCTGGGCATCTTGCTCGGCGGTCAGCTGGTGGGGCCGCATCTGTCGCCCATCTTGCTGGGCCTGGACATGCCCTTCATCACCACCGGCATCGACACCGCGCCCGAGGCCGCCATCAGCAGCCTGGTGATCTTGTATGTGATCGCCGCGGTGTTCAATCTGAGCATTCCACGCACCCAGGCGCCGCTGCAGCCGCTGGCGCACAGCCCGGTGGAGCTGGTGCGTGATTTCGCCTCCTGCAACTCCCGCCTCTGGCAGGACAAGCTGGGCCAGATCTCCCTGGCCACCACCACGCTGTTCTGGGGCGTGTCGGCCAATTTGCGCATCATCGTGTTCTCGTGGGCGGCGCTGGCCTTGGGCTACAGCACCACGCAGGCTTCCAATCTGGGCGGCGTGGTGGCGGTGGGCACGGCGGTGGGTGCCGTGGTGGCCTCCATCTACATGCGCCTGGACCGGGCGACCAAGGTCATCCCGCTGGGCATCTTGATGGGCGTGCTCATCATCGTGCTGAACGGCATCACGCATCTGTGGGCAGCGGTGCCTTTCCTGATCGTGCTGGGCATGATCGGCGGCTATCTGGTCGTGCCCATGAATGCGCTGCTGCAGCACCGCGGCCACAACTTGATGGGGGCCGGCCGTTCCATCGCGGTGCAGAACTTCAACGAGCAGGCCTGCATCCTGGGCCTGGGCGCGCTCTACACCGGCATGACCCGTATCGGCTTGTCGGCCTACATCGCCATCTCCATCCTGGGCTTGATCGTGGCCGTGACCATGTGGCTGGTGAAGCGCTGGCATGAGCGCAACTGCGTCGAGCACCGTGATGAGGTGGAGCGCCTGCTGGTGCTGGCACGCTGCGACGAATGCCACTGAGCCGGCGCTGAAACGCCGCTGAGCTCCAATATAAAAATCCCGCGGCAGGCGAAGCGCTTGCCGCGGGATTTGTTTTTTGCGCCGCCGCTGAGGGCGCCGATCAGGGCCGCTTGCGCACGGGCACCTCGGTCTTGGCGCCGCTGAGCACGGCCTCGATGTGCTCGGACCAGGCGCGGGCAATCTTGAAGCAGCCGCTGTGGTTGAGGTGGATCTCGTTGTGCCAGTCACCGCTGCTGCCGCTGGTGCCCGGTGTGGCCGGGGCCAGGGGCACGGTGGTCGAGTCGAACACATGCAAGCCCGGGAACTGCTCCTTGTCCGCGGCCATGCTCTTGAGCAGCTGGGCCAGGTGGAAGACCATCAGGCGGCTGACCGCGGCCCAATCGGCGCTGGGCAGGGCATAGGCCTTGAGGGCCGGGTAGAGCCAGGGGCCGGAGGCACCCAGGCCGCTGTCGTCGGCACCAGCCGGGCGCGGCATGGGCACGGCATAGCAGTGCATGAAGACCGGCTTGCCGGCCGAAGGGCCCTGGTCGCGCAGGGTCAGCAGGTGGCGGACATTGGTGCGCAGGTAGTCGCTGTAGGTCTGCCAGCCGGGTTCGGAAAAATAACGGGCCACCCCGGCGGATGGGGCCCCCCACTCGGTCTGGTGGCGGATCAGGCGCAGGTGCAGGGGCACATCGCTGCCGTCGGCCGCATGGGCGGGGGTTTGGGCGGCGGCGATCAGGTCATTGCCGCCCACCGAGAGCAGCACGCCGTCCCAGACCGGTGCGGCCTCGTCGCTGAGCAGGCTGACGAAATCGGCGGCCGATTCCAGATCCACCATATGGCTGAGCGCCTCGCCCGAGCCGGCGCAGTTGACGGCGCAGGCCGGGGCCTTGAAGACCATCTCCTGCAGCAGATTGGCATGGGCGTTCAGCTTGGCGGCCGAGGTGGAGAACCAGGAGTCGCCCTGGGCCAGCAGGCGCCAGCGGTAGCTTGTCAGGTCGGGCGCCGAGGTGGACGACAGGTCCCCCGGCT
>JAIXSD010000647.1 GCA_027484885.1 Rubrivivax sp. | reverse complement strand
GCGGAGAAGATCCTGGTGCCGCTGCTGGACATCCTGCAGTCCATACCCATCCTGGGTTTTCTGTCCATCACGGTGACCGGCTTCATCGCCCTGTTTCCGGGCAGCCTGCTGGGTGTGGAATGTGCGGCCATCTTTGCCATCTTCACCTCGCAGGCCTGGAATATGGCCTTCAGTCTCTACCAGTCGCTGCGCACCGTGCCGGCCGAGTTGCAGGAGGCGGCGCGCATCTTCCATCTCTCGGCCTGGCAGCGCTTCTGGCGGCTGGAGCTGCCCTACGCCATGCCGGCCCTGCTGTGGAACATGATGATGAGCATGTCGGGCGGCTGGTTTTTCGTGGTGGCCTCGGAGGCCATCTCGGTGGCCAGCCAGGACATCAAGCTGCCCGGCATGGGCTCTTACATCGCCATGGCCATCGATGCCAAGGACTTGGTCGCCATCGGCTGGGCCATCCTGGGCATGTTGATCGGCGTCCTGCTCTACGACCAGCTCTTCTTCCGGCCCTTGCTGGCCTGGGCCGACAAGTTCCGCTTTGAAGAAGGCAGCCGCGAAACCGCGCCTAGTTCCTGGCTGCTGACCTGGCTGCGCCGCACCGAGCTGCTGCGCCGCGTCGGGCGCGTGCCGGCCCTGGCCCTGGGGCGCAGCTTTGCCTGGACCCGGCGCCGCTACGACGGCAGCTCGATCCGCGCTCGCGCGCGGCAAGCCAATCCGATGTGGAACCGGGTGTTTGACGCCCTGCTGGGCGCCGTCGTGCTGCTGGCGCTGTGGCGCTTGGTCAGTTTCATCCACAGCGAGGTGGGCTGGCAGGAGGTGGGCCATGTCTTCGTGCTGGGCGGCTACACCTTGCTGCGCGTGCTGCTGCTGATCGCGGTGGCCTCGCTGATCTGGGTGCCGGTGGGGGTGTGGATCGGCCTCAACCCGCGCATTGCCGGGCGGGTGCAGGCGCTGGCGCAGTTTCTGGCGGCCTTCCCATCCAATCTGGTCTTTCCGGTGGCGGTGATGCTGATCGTGCACTTGCAGCTCAACCCCGACATCTGGCTCTCGCCCCTGATCATTCTGGGCACGCAGTGGTATCTGCTCTTCAATGTGGTGGCCGGGGCCTCGACCATCCCGACCGAGCTGCGCGATGCCGCGCGCAATCTGGGCCTGCGCGGCTGGATGCTGTGGCGGCGCTTCTTGCTGCCGGCCATCTTCCCCAGCTTCGTCACCGGGGCCATCACCGCCAGTGGCGGTTCCTGGAACGCCAGCATCGTGGCCGAGTACGTCAGCTGGGGAGACACCACCTTGCAGGCCCAGGGCCTGGGCAGCTACATCCAGCACATGACGGCCATCGGCGACTTTCCCCGCATCGCCCTGGGCATCGGCGTGATGTGCGTCTTTGTCATGGCCCTGAACCGCTGGGTCTGGCGCCGGCTGTACCGCATGGCCGAGCAAGGCCTGCATGCCTGAATGACCCCAACCCAATTTGAACCGACACCATGACTTCGCGTGAACCAGGCCCGGCCATGAACCCATTGATCGAACTGAAGCAGGTGGCCAAGCATTTTCAATCGGCCGACGGCAGCGCACGCACGGTGCTGGACCGGGTGGACTTTCGCCTGGAGCAGGGCGAGATCGTTGCTTTGCTGGGCCAGTCGGGCTCGGGCAAGTCGACCCTGCTGCGCATCATGGCCGGCCTGATCCCGGCCGATGCGGGCGAGGTGAATTACCGCGGTCTGCCTCTGTTCGGCCCGGCCCAGGGCATCGCCATGGTGTTCCAGTCCTTTGCGCTGTTTCCCTGGTTGACGGTGCAGCAGAATGTCGAGTTAGGCCTGGAGGCGCGCGGCGTGGCCGCAGATGAGCGCGCACGCCGCGCCGAAGCCGCGATTGCCCTGATCGGCCTGGCCGGTTTCGAAGGCGCCTTGCCGCGCGAGCTCTCGGGCGGCATGCGCCAGCGGGTGGGTCTGGCCCGCGCCCTGGTCACCGAGCCGGCGGTTTTGCTGATGGACGAGGCCTTCTCGGCCCTGGATGTGCTGACCGGCGAGCGCTTGCGCAACGAGATCCTGGAGCTCTGGCAAGGGGGCCAGATGCCCACCCAAGCCATGCTGGTGGTCTCCCACAATATCGAAGAGGCCGTGATGATGGCCGACCGGGTGCTGATTTTTTCCAGCAATCCGGGCCGGGTGCGCGCCGAGCTGCCGATCAGCCTGCCGCGCCCGCGCCACCCGGACAGCCCCGAGGTGCGCCTGCTGATCGACGAGGTCTACGGACTGATGACGGCCGGCGCCAAGCCCAGCGGCAGCGCTGAGCCCCTGCGCCCCCATCTGTCTGACCGCCTGCCGGCCGCCGATGTCGGCCATATGGAAAGCCTGCTCGAGCTGCTGGCCGACGAGCGCTTCTCCGGCCGAGCCGACCTGCCGCAGCTGGCCGAGGAGAGCGAGCTGGTCGACGAGGCTTTGCTGCCCCTGGCCGACGCCCTGAACCGCCTGGGCCTGGCGCAGCTGGAGCGAGGCGACCTCTTGATCACGCCCCTGGGCCAGAACTATGTCGACGGCGACCATGAGTTCCGGCGCGAGATCTTTGGCCAGCAGCTGCTGGCCCATGTGCCCATTGCTGCCTTCATCCGTCACAGCCTCGAGCAGGAGCCTCAGGGTCAGCTGCGCCAGGAGCCGTTCCTGAAGCTGCTGCGCGAGAGCATGGAGGCCCACGAGGCCGAGCGCGTGCTCAAGGTGGCCGTGGAGTGGGCGCGTTACGGCGAGGTGTTCGAGTACAACTTCCACACCGGCATGATCCACCTGCCGGAAGCCGGGGAAAGCTGAAGCTGGCCTGAAGCACCGTCACGCCGCATGGTGCTACCGTTGCACAAGGAGGTAGGCCGCATGCGTCTGATGCTGCTGGAAGATGACGACACCCTGGGCGAGGGCTTGAGCGAGTTCCTGCGCCTGGAGGGCCATGTGGTGGACTGGTTCCAATGCCTGCGCGACGCGCAGCTGGTGCTCAGCGAACCCTATGACTTGCTGCTGGTGGACTGGCAGCTGCCCGATGGCTCGGGCGTGGATTGGATCCGCCAGCTGCGCACGCGGGGCCTGGGCCTGCCCATCGTCGTGCTCACTGCCAAAGACCGCTTGAGCGACCGGATCCAGGGTCTCGACAGCGGCGCCGACGACTATTTGGTCAAGCCGTTCCAGCCGGAGGAACTGGCGGCACGCATCCGCGCCTTGCAGCGCCGGACCCTGTCCCAGGGCGCCCAGCGCCGGCGCTTGAACGAGGAGGTGGAGATGGATCTGGCGGCCAAATGCGTCTACTGGCACAGCCAGCGCGTGGATCTGACGGCGCGCGAGTGGACGCTGCTGGAAGCCTTGGTGGCCCGCGCGGGCCGGGTGGTGTCGAAATCCGATCTGGAGGCCTTGACCCAGGGCTTCGAGGGCGAGGCGGCCAGCAATGTGCTGGAGGTCCATGTCTTCAATTTGCGGCGCAAGCTGGGGCGCAGCTTGATCGAGACGGTGCGCGGTCTCGGCTACCGGGTCAGCGCATGAGCCGCAGGCTGCCGAGTTTGCGCGCCGAGCTCTCGCGCAGCCTCTGGCTGATCAGCGCCGCCTGGCTGCTGACCGTGCTGCTGAGCGTGGTGCTGGTGCTGCGCCACGAGGCCGAGGAGCTGATGGATGAGGCCTTGCGCGAGTCGGCCGAGCTGATCTTCGGGGTGCTGGCGCAACGCGCATCCGCCTTGGAAGAAGAAGGGCAGGACGAGCTGCAGGGTCAGGTCTTGCCTGCGCCGCCTCACAAGGAACACTTGGTCTGGCAGCTGCTGGACACGCACACAGGCCGCTTGCTGCTTCGGTCCCATTCGGCGCCGCCGGTGGCCTTGCTGGCGCCAGCGCGGCGAGGCCTGGCCAATGCACCCGGCGGCTGGCGCCTGTACGCCTTGCCTCTGCCGGATGGCCGCGCCACCTTGCTGGTGGCTCAGACCCGGGCCGAGCGCCTGGAGTCGCGCTACGGTGCCATCGCGGCGCTGCTGGCGGCGGCCTTGGGCATCAGCGCCTTCTGGGCCTTGCTCCTGAGCCGGCGGCTGCGGGCCACCTTGCAGCCCCTGGCCGCCCTGGGGGGACAGATCCAGGGCTACGACCCCATGCGCGCAGAGACAGCCCTGCCGCCCGCCACCCGGGCCGAGCTGCTGCCGGTGCGCAGCGCCATCCATGAGCTCGGCGAACGGCTGGCCCTGCGGGTGCGACATGAGCAGGCGTTTGCCGCCCATGCCGCCCACGCCTTGCGCACGCCCTTGGCCGGCATGGATGCCCAGCTGGCCCTGGCCCAGCGCGAGGTGGGTGAGGGCGCGCAGCCTCGCATCCTGCGTGCACGCGCCGCCGTCGAGCGGCTCAAGCGCGTGGTCTCTTCTCTGCTGCTGATGTTTCGCAGCGGGCTGGAGCTGGATTTGCAGGACCTGAGCCGGGCCGAGCTCGCCGATCTGGCCTTGCGTCTGCCGTTGGATCAGTTGGAGCTGAAGGTCGAGGGCCTGTCGACCGATGCGGTGCAGGCCGCCGGCCACGAGCGCAGGGGTTGGGTGCGTGCTGATCCGAATCTGCTCAGCGCCGCACTGGCCAATCTGCTCGACAACTCGCTGCGCCACGGCGCACACCAAGCCACACTGAGCCTGGAGGCGCGAGACGGCGCGGCCAGCATCTGCTTGCGCGACGATGGCCCCGGCGTCAGCGCCGAGCGCCGGGCCGAGCTGCAGGCCAGCCTCGAGCGGCCGGGTGACGACAGCGCGGTGGGCCTGGGCTTGCGCCTGGCGCATCTGGTGGCGCAAGCCCATGGAGGGCACTTGAGTCTTGACGATCCAGCCGCGGGTGAGGATTCAGGCAGGCCTGGCTTTGCTGTGCGGCTGAGCCTGCCTTTGGCGGACTCGTCACAAGCAGAGCCGGGCTCTCTCAGACGCTGAGCGTTCAAGTCAGCAGGCACCCCAGCAGGCACCTCAACAGTCACCGGGCGCTTGAGTGGGCTGGCCCACAGACGGCGGTTTGCGCGCGCCGCACTGTAGGCCCGCGGCCAAGCCGGCCGCTCGCTGCAGGAGCATGCGCATGCCTACTCTCTTGTTGAAGATGTTGTCGAAGGCCTCGTTGCAGTGGTTGCTGCTGCCCTTGCTCTGCTGCAGCAGCCAGGTCGGCGTTGCGGCACCGCCCCAAGCGACACCGATGTCGGCCCTCGAGACCCAGGCCCTGCAACAGGCCCGCGCCGCCTGCTTGGCAGGCGCCAGCGTTCAAGAACCCGGCGCCTGCCTGAAGGAATGGCTGGCGGCTCGGGCGGCGGCGCGTCGGGGCGAGCTGGACAACGGGGAATCGCCGGCCGCCCTGCAGGCCAATGCGCTGCGCCGCTGCGAGCGGGTGCCTCCCGCTGACCGAAACGCCTGCCGGGCGCTGGCGCGGCATGAGGGTTCGGTCTCGGGCACCGTGGGCGGCGGCGGGCAAATCAGACGGATCGCCTGGCCTGAACCTCCGGCCTCGGCGGCTCCACCGGCCTCGGCATCGCCACCAGCCTCTGATCCGCCGCCCTGAACGCAGCTGCCGTCTGCGCGATCCGGCTCGGCGCCTGGCTCACCGGGCCCGGGTCGCTTCCACCATGCGCTTCATCGCCTCGGCCGTGCTCATCCTGTCGCTGTTCCAGAACTGGCTGACCGCGTCCTTCAGTGCCCATTCGATGGCCGAGGGCGCGGCCATGCCGTTGGCGATGGAGGGCAGCAGCGAGGCTTGCTTGGCCGCGGTGCTGAACTCCTGGGCCGAGGCCTTGGCGCAGTCGTCGAAGCGGTCCATCTTCATGCCCAAGCGCACCGGGATGCTGCCCTTGCTGAGGTTGAAGGCCTCCTGGAACTCGGGCGACATGACGGCGCTGGCCAGGTCTTTTTGCGCCGCGCTGTTGGCCGGATTCTTGAGCTTGAACATGGCGAACGAGTCCACCACGTAGATGAAGCTCTTGGCCGTGCCGGGTGCCGGGGTGCAGAGGAAGCCCTTGCCCGGCTGGCTGCCGGCGGCCAGGAACTCGCCCTTGGCCCAGTCGCCCATCAGCTGCATGGCGGCCGCGCCCTTGATGACCATGGCCGTGGCCAGGTTCCAATCGCGCCCTGGGGCGTTGCGGTCGGTGTAGGGCTTGATGCGCTTGTAGGTGCTGAGCACCTTGTCCATGGTCGGGCTGTTGAGTGCGCCGGCCTCGCGCAGCACAAAGGCCTGGCGGTAGAAATCGGCGCCGCCCACGCCCAGGGCCACGGTCTCCAGCAGGCTCAGGTCTTGCCAGCTCTGGCCGCCATGGGCCAGGGCAATCACGCCGGCCTTCTTCAGGGTTTCGGCGGCGGCAAAGAACTCGTCCCAGCTGCTGGGCACCTTGGCGCCGGCGCGGGCGAACACGGCGGGGTTGACCCAAAGCCAGTTGACGCGGTGCACATTGACCGGCACGGCGATGTAGTCGCCGCGGTATTTCATTTGATCGCTGACAACCTGGGGCAGCAGTTCGTCCCAGCGCTCGGCCCGAGCCACTTCGTTGATGCTGGTCAGCACACCTTCGCGGGCCCACGCCTGCAGCGAGGGGCCCTTGATCTGGGCGGCGGCCGGCGCATTGCCCGACACCACGCGCGAGCGCAACACGGTGATGGCCGAGTCGCCGCCGCTGCCGGCGACGGCAAAGTCCTTCCAGCTGTGGCCCTTGGCCTGCATGCTGGCCTTGAGCGCCTGGGCCGCCCGCGCCTCGCCGCCGCTGGTCCACCAGTGCAGCACCTCGATGTCACCGGCCTGGGCGCAGGGCCAGGCCGCCGCCATGGACAGCAGCAGGCTGCGCAGCAGCCCTTGCCTGGCCCTCAGGCCGCGCACGCGGGCGGGTGTCGGTCTCATCGGCGGGTTCCCATCGGCGGGAGGGTGCTGCGACATGGCGCCCACAAGCCCCGGTCTCCATTCATTATTATTAACATCACATTAACAGCTTGCCTGCAAACCGGGCGCTGCGTCAGCGGGCTATCCCTGAATCGCCGCTGGCAGGGTGACGCGCACCAGGGCGCCGAAGGGGGCTTGCGCCTGCACCGGCCGCAAGCACACGCGGCCGGCATGGCGCTCGACGATTTCGCGCACGATGGCCAGGCCCAGGCCGCAGCCGGTGCCGTCGTGTGTGGCGCGCACAAAGCGTTCGAACACATGCTCGCATTCGCTCTCGGGCAGGCCGGGGCCGTTGTCTTCCACCTCGACGATGGCCTGGCCGTCGCTGAGCTCCACCCGCACGGTGACGCTGGCGCCGCGGCCGGCATAGCGGATGGCGTTGTCGATCAGATTGAACAGGGCCTCGCGCAAGAGCGACTCGAAACCGCGCACCGGGCAGCGGCTGCAGGACTCGGCCGCCTCGAAGCCGAGGTCGATGCCGGCGGCGAGCGC
>JAIXSD010000440.1 GCA_027484885.1 Rubrivivax sp. | reverse complement strand
GACAGTGAAATGCCTCAGCGCCGATGATAGTGCGGGTTCCCGTGTGAAAGTAGGTCATCGTCAGGCTAATATTCAAGCAGCGCCCCCGGTTCGTAAGAATCGGGGGCGTTTTGCTTTGGGTTGACGGACACTGACGTTATAACTAGTTCAAAACCAGCGCAGGACCAACCTGAGTATTGTTGGAATTTGGTCGCGAAGCGGTGTTTCGGTGCGCTCTAGAAATGCCGGTGTGCGCCTTGCGCTCTGTCACCGACATGCTACTGAGCGTTGCGGAGTTGCTTGCTCAATCGGCACAGATTCGAACTTCATGCTGGGCCGGGCGGGACTTTTAATGCCGTCGCAGAAGCTTGCCAGTTGCTTCTTAGAACAGCGCGCTCTTGGGTGAGTTGAGCTGCTCAAACACCATCGGTGCTCAGATGTACGCCCATGCGCTCAATGCGGCGGCGCAAAAAGTCTTCGGCTAGCCCGGGCTCGGGCTGGAGGCGTTGGCCGATATACAACTCTTGGCGCCGCTCGGCGATTTGGCTATGGAGGCGCTTGACCATCACGCTGAATGGGTCGAGGCCCATCGCCTCGGCACGGCGGATTGCCTGCCAGAGCTGATGCATGGGGTGGGCTTCCAAGGCAACTCGGTGGGCTTGAACCACGCGCAGGCGTCCTTGAACGGACGTCTCGCAGCGCGACAACCAGCTACGCAGCGCATCGGCATTGCCACCTGTGACTTTCACGGGGTCTTCTCCCGCGGCCAGAAGCAGAGCCTCCAACTGGCTTCGTCGTTCCGCGGCATAGGCCTCGTTCACCAGCATCATCGCTTGTTCGCGGCGTTGGCGTTCTTGCTCAGTGTCAGCAAAGTCGGGATGAAGGCGCATGGCTGCGCGACGGTACAAAGTTTTCAGGCTGGGCGGAGGCAGGTCGATCAGCCCATCCGCTGGCTCTGGTGGCAGTGGTGGCGCTGCCGGGAGAAAGGGAATGGTGGGGAGGGCTGTGGCCTGCGGCGCCCTTGGCGTACGTGCGGAAATTCCATTGCGGCGCAGCGCTTCAGCCAGGTATTGCGTCGCGGTGTGCAGTTGGGATTCGAGTGCGTCGAGTTCCAGATATGCGCATCCCAGGGTCTCGACATAGCGCTCAACAAATGCGCGCAGATGGCTGTGGAGCTCGCGAAACTCGTCTTCTTGGCTCTGCAAGTAACGTTGCAGATCCTGCAGCTGCGCCTTGCGGCGGTCCAGACCATGCCTTGAAAGCGCTGAGTTGTTCATGGCACCAAGAGTGTGAAGGGGGCGGACTGTCAATCGAATCTATTGTGGCTCCTGTCGCCTCACCTGAAAAACAAAACAGCCCCGACAGGGGCTGTTTTATCTCGGGGCAAACCCGAGCTGGCTTTTCGCCGGCCTGCAGCGCTTGGCTGCAGGCTGCGGCCTGCGGGCTTCAAGGGGCCGATGCCGCGCTGGCCGAATGGGTGATCGCAGCAGGTGCCTCAGCCGCGACGGCAGCTGAGGGTGTGGCCGAGGCTTCAAGCGCTGCCGAAGCCGCGATGGGCGCAGGCACGTGCGTCGAGCTTGCGCTGCTCGTGGGCAGCGGCAGCAAGGGCACGATCAGCAAGGCCACGATGTTGATGATCTTGATCAGCGGGTTGACGGCAGGGCCGGCTGTGTCCTTGTACGGGTCACCGACCGTGTCGCCCGTCACTGCCGCTTTGTGTGCTTCAGAGCCTTTGCCACCGTGGTGCCCGTCTTCGATGTACTTCTTGGCGTTGTCCCAAGCGCCGCCGCCGGTGCACATGGAAATGGCGACAAAGAGGCCGGTGACGATGGTGCCCATCAGCAGGCCGCCCAATGCGGCGGGGCCGAGCAGCAGTCCGACCAAGACCGGCACCACCACGGGCAGCAGCGAGGGCACGATCATCTCTTTGATCGCTGCGGTGGTCAGCATGTCGACAGCGGTGCCGTATTCCGGCTTGCCGCTGCCGTCCATGATGCCCTTGATGTCGCGGAACTGGCGGCGCACCTCAACGACCACCGCGCCCGCAGCACGACCGACCGCTTCCATGGCCATGGCGCCGAAGAGGTAGGGGATCAAGCCGCCGATGAACAGACCGACGATGACCTTGGGATCGCTGAGGTCGAAG
Organism: Rubrivivax sp.; assembly: GCA_027484885.1. GTDB lineage: Bacteria > Pseudomonadota > Gammaproteobacteria > Burkholderiales > Burkholderiaceae_C > Paucibacter_A. The sequence continues at coordinate 2,521 of JAIXSD010000440.1, read as the reverse complement.
CTCACGCTCAGGCCGCGGCTTTCCAGCGAGTGGGTGTAGTCGGCGAACAGCACCAGTGCAGCCAGGCCGGCCGAGCCGATGGCATAGCCCTTGGTCACGGCCTTGGTGGTGTTGCCCACGGCATCCAGCGGGTCGGTCACATCGCGCACGCTGGCCGGCAGTTCAGACATTTCAGCAATGCCGCCCGCGTTGTCGGTGATGGGGCCGTAGGCATCCAGGGCCACGACGATGCCGGCCATGCTCAGCATCGACGTGGCGGCGATGGCGATCGCATACAAGCCGCCCAAGCTGTAAGTCACAAGAATCGCGGCGCAGACAAACAGCACCGGCCATGCGGTCGAGCGCATGGAGACGCCCAGGCCGGCAATGATGTTGGTGCCGTGACCAGTGGTGGAGGCTTGTGCGATGTGTTTGACGGGTGAGTACTGGGTACCGGTGTAGAACTCGGTGATCCAGACCAGGGCCGCGGTCAGCACCAGGCCGACAGCACAGGCGCCGAACAAGCGCATGCGGGTGCCGGCACCCAGGGCGTCATCGGGCACGACTGCATTGGTGACGAAGTAGAAGGCGATCAGGGACAGCACGCCGGCCACTGCGAGGCCTTTGTAAAGCGCCGGCATCACATTCTTCATGCCGGGCGAGGCTTTGACGAAGTAGCAGCCGATGATGGACGCGATGATGGAAACACCGCCCAGCATCAGCGGGTAGAGGACGGCGGCCATCGGTGCGGCAGTCACCACCAGGGCGCCCAGCGCCATGGTGGCAATTAAGGTGACGGCATAGGTTTCGAACAGGTCGGCTGCCATGCCGGCGCAGTCGCCGACGTTGTCGCCCACGTTGTCGGCGATCACGGCCGGGTTGCGCGGGTCATCCTCAGGGATGCCAGCTTCGACCTTGCCCACCAGGTCGGCGCCCACATCGGCGCCCTTGGTGAAGATGCCGCCACCCAGGCGAGCGAAGATGGAGATCAGCGAAGAACCGAAAGCAAAGCCCAGCAGGGGCTTGAGCGTGGCGGAATCCACCTTCTCGCCACCGCTGAGGTACCAAAAGAACAGGCTCACGCCAAGCAGGCCCAGGCCCACGACCAGCATGCCGGTGATGGCGCCGCCCTTGAAGGCCACATCCAGCGCCGGGCCGATGCCCTTGGTGGCGGCCTGAGCGGTGCGCACATTGGCGCGCACCGAGACATTCATGCCGATGAAACCGCAGGCGCCCGAGAGCACCGCGCCCAAGACAAAGCCGACGGCGGTGCGCAGGTCCAGGAAGAAGGCAATCAGGAGGGTCAACACGACGCCGACCACGGCAATCGTCTTGTACTGCCGTGCGAGGTAGGCGGCGGCCCCTTGTTGAATGGCCGAGGCGATTTCCTGCATGCGGGGATTGCCCGCGTCCTGACTCAAGATCCAGCTCCGCTGGATGAAACCATACAAGACTGCGGCGATACCGCAGGCCAGCGCGAAGTACAGCGCCAATTGGGTCGTCATGAACGGGTCTCCTGTTGGTGTAACTGCCAAATCGGAATGCATGCGCCTCGATGCCCCTACGCCAGACCTGCACGGTGGCGGCTCAGGTCGCTGCGTTTGATGCTACGGGATGGGCTTTGCCTAAAGCAATCGAGCGCTCTGGGTGTTTACCCAATGTTTGCGGGTAAACGATGCGCTGACGTCCAGACCCAGCGGTGTGCCGCGGCCTCCGGGTGTTGCAGCTTGCGCCAGTGCTGTCACGGCGGTGTAAGCGCAGCCCTTAGAATCCGGGTTTCCCCTCGCGTTAGACCAAGAGAATCATGAGCCTGCACAACGTCACACCCGGCGCCAAGGCGCCCGAACAGTTCAACGTCATCATCGAGATCCCGATGAACGCCGACCCGATCAAGTACGAGGTCGACAAGGAAACCGGCGCCATGTTCGTGGACCGTTTCATGACCACGGCCATGCACTATCCCTGCAACTACGGCTACATCCCGCAAACCCTGTCGGACGACGGTGACCCGGTCGATGTGCTGGTGGTGACGCCGTACCCGCTGACCCCTGGCGTGGTGGTCACCTGCCGCGCCGTGGGCGTGCTGAAGATGGAAGACGAAGCCGGCGGCGACGCCAAGCTGCTGGCCGTGCCCATCGAAAAAATCCTGCCGATGTACACCCACTGGCAAAAGCCCGAAGACGTGAACAAGATGCGCCTGAACGCCATCCAGCATTTCTTCGAGCACTACAAGGACCTGGAGCCCGGCAAGTGGGTCAAGGTGCAAGGCTGGGAAGGCCCCGAGGCCGCCAAGGCCGAAATCACCGCCGGCATCGAGAACTTCGCCAAGGCTCAAGCCAAGGCCTGAGTCCCTTCACGCTGAGGCCAGATCCTCAGCATCGGTGAGTTCAGACCACCGCAGAAGAAGCGCCCGCACAGCCCTGTGCCGGCGCTTTTTTCTTAGCCCCTGAGGGCAGCAAGTGATGGGCAGGCCTCAGCTCGGCTTGAAAGGCTGGTGTGATTCCAGTTCGTTGACGTAGGCATGCATGGCTTGCCCCTCGCG
>JAIXSD010000534.1 GCA_027484885.1 Rubrivivax sp. | reverse complement strand
TCGGCGATGGGCTGCACATTCTTCAGCGCACCGGCCAGCTGCTGCTCGCCGGCTTCCGCCAACAACGCCTCGTTCACCTGCGCCTGCACCGGCTCTTCGCTCTTCTTCAGGATGTTGCCGATGCGCTTGTTGGCGGCAGCCAGGGCGGCGGCTTCCGGCAGGGCGGCAAAGGCGCGCACGGCCGTCAGGCGCGCGGCCACATCGGCCAGGCGCTGCGGGCGCAGGGCCAGCACGGCGTCGACTTCCTGGGCGCTGTAGCCCTGCTCGCGCAGCGAGCCGGACAGGCGGTCGAACACAAAGTCGGCCAGCGGGCCGGCGGGGTTCTGGATCAGGGCACCGAAGGCCGGCACGGCCGCTTCGATCAAGGCGTCGAGGGCCAGCGTGGGCGCGCGCTCGCTGAGCATGCGCACCAGGCCCAGGGCATGGCGGCGCAGGGCAAACGGGTCTTTGTCGCCGGTGGGCAGTTGGCCGATGCCGAACAGGCCGACCAGGGTTTCCAGCTTGTCGGCCAGGGCCACCACCAGGCCGACCTCGTTGCGCGGCAGCTCGTCGCCGGCGAAGCGCGGCTTGTAATGGTCTTCCACGGCCAGGGCCACGGCCTCGCTGAGACCGTCGTGGCGAGCGTAGTAGCCGCCCATGATGCCCTGCAGCTCGGGGAACTCGCCGACCATATCGGTCAGCAGATCGGACTTGGCCAGCAGCGCGGCCTGGTCGGCTTGCTCGGTCAGCGCGCCGCCGCCCAGCAAGCCGGCGATGGCGCGGGCGATGGCTCGCACGCGCTCGACGCGCTCGCCCTGCGTGCCCAGCTTGCCGTGGTAGACCACCTTGGCAAGACCTGGCACCCGGTCGGCCAGGGTCTTCTTGCGGTCTTGATCGAAGAAGAACTTCGCGTCGGCCAGGCGCGGGCGCACGACGCGCTCATTGCCTTCGATCACCGCGCTGGCATCGGCCGGGCTGATGGCGCTGACGACGAGGAATTTGTGCGTCAGCTTGCCGGCGGCGTCGAGCAGGGGGAAGTACTTCTGATTGGCCTTCATCGTGAGAATCAGGCATTCCTGCGGCACGGCCAGGAACTCGGGCTCGAACTGGCAGGTCAGCACATTCGGGCGCTCGACCAGGGCCGTCACCTCGTCCAGCAAGGCTTCGTCCTCGATGGGCTTGAGGCCTTCCTTGGCCGCGGCGGCCTGCAGCTGGCGGGCGATCTCGGCGCGGCGCTCGGCAAAGCCGGCGATCACGGCGCCCTGCTCGCGCATCTGCGCGGCATAGCTGTCGGCGCTTTCAATCGTCAGCTCGGGCGCGCTGGCCTCGAAGCGGTGGCCGCGCGTCGTGCGGCCCGATTGCAGGCCCAGGGCCGAGACGGCCACCAACTCAGCGCCATGCAGGGCGACGATGCCGTGCGCCGGGCGCACGAACTTCACATCGGTCCAGCCGTCCTTAAGCTGGTAGGTCATGACCTTGGGGATGGGCAGCTTGGCCAGGCTCTCGTCCAGGGCTTTTTGCAGGCCTTCGGCCAGGGTGGCGCCGGGCACCAGCTGGTCCAGGAACAAGGCCTCGGCCTTGCCATCGGGCAGGCGCTTGAGCTGGGGCAGCACCGAGGCATCGGCGCCGACGCTGGCCAGCTTCTTCAGCAAGGCCGGCGTGGCCTGACCCTCGGTCGTCAGCGCCACCGCCACCGGCATCAGCTTTTGCTGCACGGCGCGGTCGGCGGCCTTCGGCGCCACATTCGTGAGGTGCAGGCCAAGGCGGCGCGGCGTGGCGATGGCGGTCGCTTGCGCGCCTTCGCCCACCAGACCCTGGGCCTTGAGGCTGTCCACCAGCACGGCAGAGAAAGCCTCGCCCAGCTTCTTGAGCGCCTTGGGCGGCAGCTCTTCGACAAACAATTCAATCAGCAGATTCTTGTGCGCGCTCATGACTCAGGCCGCCTTTGCTTTCTTTTCAATCTGGGCGATGACTTGATCGGCCCATTCCTTGGGCGCCATGGGGAAGCCCAGGCGTGCGCGGCTTTCCAGATAGCTCTGCGCCACGGCGCGCGCCAGATTGCGGATGCGGCCGATGTAGGCGGCGCGCTCGGTCACGCTGATGGCGCCGCGGGCGTCCAGCAGGTTGAAGCTGTGGCCGGCCTTGAGCAGTTGTTCGTAGGCCGGCAGGGCCAGCTGCTGCTCCATCAGGTGCTTGGACTGCTTCTCGTGCGCGGCAAACGCGGTCAGCAGGAACTCGACGTCACTGTGCTCGAAGTTATAGGTCGATTGCTCGACCTCGTTCTGGTGGAAGACATCGCCGTACTTGATGTCCGGCGCGCCATCCTTGCCTTCGACATAGACCAGGTCGTAGACCGACTCCACGCCTTGCAGATACATGGCCAGGCGCTCCAGGCCGTAGGTGATCTCGCCGGTGATGGGCTTGCAGTCGATGCCGCCGACTTGCTGGAAGTAGGTGAACTGGGTCACTTCCATGCCGTTCAGCCAGACCTCCCAGCCCAGGCCCCAGCAACCGAGGGTGGGGTTTTCCCAATCGTCCTCGACGAAGCGCACATCGTTCTTCTTCAGATCAAAGCCCAGGGCTTCGAGCGAGCCGAGGTAGAGCTCCAGGATGTTGGCCGGCGCGGGCTTGAGCACCACCTGGTATTGGTAGTAATGCTGCAGGCGGTTGGGGTTCTCGCCGTAGCGGCCGTCCTTGGGGCGGCGGCTGGGCTGAACGTAGGCGGCCTTCCAGGGCTCGGGGCCCAGGGCGCGCAGAAAGGTGGCGGTGTGGCTGGTGCCGGCGCCCACTTCCATGTCGTAGGGCTGGAGGAGTGCGCAGCCCTGCTTGGACCAGTAGTCCTGCAGGGTCAAGATGATGTGCTGGAAGCTCAGCATAGAGTTCGGACTCGGGCTTGCGCCACAGGCTAATGAAGAGGTGGTGAAAAGGCAGGGCATGGCGCCAAAGGCCTGCCCGCGGGCTGGGCCGATTCTACGAGGCGCGGCGGCCTGCTTCCGGGGCCCGGACCCTCCCCCGGATCGCGGGGATCAGCAGCAGGGCCAAAGCGGCCAGCCAAAGCGGCCACAGGCCGCAGGCTTGCAGCCAGCGGGCATAGGGCGTGTCACCCTGGCGACCCTCGACTTCGGCCTCCAGCACTCCGGCCTGGGCCGGCGGCAGCTGGGCCGTGCGCTCTGCGAGGTGGTCCAGCACCACGGTGGCGCCGGTGTTGGTCGAGCGGATGAAGGGGCGCTGAAACTCCAGCGCGCGCATGCGCGAGAACTGCAGGTGCTGGTCCAGCACCATTGCCGTGCCGAACCAGGCCAGATTGCTGACATTGGCCAGCACGGTGGCG
>JAIXSD010000377.1 GCA_027484885.1 Rubrivivax sp. | reverse complement strand
GCTCGGCATGCTGAGCCAATGACGCAGAGCGAATGGGGTCCTGCTGAGCGGTTCGTATCTGGGGCAGCGGCATGGTCCGCATGAAGCCCGTTTGTAGATGTTCAGTCTGTTCCTTGTTGTCTTGCCGCTGTTCAGAACACAGGTCTAAAAATGAGAAAAGACCCCGAAGGGTCAGGTCTTGCTACTGGAGCTTGAAATGGTGGGAAGTCCTTGTAGACTGGTTAGGGCGCCTCTTGGCATTCGCTGCATTTTCTTCCAGCGCCTTGCGCTCAGCCTTCCGCTCGGAAAGTGTTCCCGAGTTGCCGCAGTCGTCCACGAAGAGTTTCCCATTCAAGTCTCGGTTGAGGATCAACAAGTACGAAGCGCCAACGCTCAGGGGAAAGCGAGCGCTGTTGTTCTCGCTTCTTACCGTCAACTCGCGTGGCGCCTTTCCGCGCAGTACTTTCGACACCTTGATTCGATACTCAATCGCCGTAACGCCAACTGGGTCCGACGGGTCTTCCGTCAACACCTTCTCCCGAATGGTCTTCGCCACCACGACTGCCTCGGCTTCAGACACCTCCTGCTCGAGGGTAGGCGCCCGCCCATCGGTGCAAAGTGCAAGCGCTGCGCATGGCGCTGCCGCAGCGATTCCCAGAACGATGCGAAAGAGAGATGGGATTGATGGCATTGCGCTCTAACGTGTTGTATACCGCAGCTGCACGCCGCATATCACGGCCGCTGTCGCAAATAACCGACCGGGCGAAAAACCAAGTAAGTGCCTGTCGGATCACGATTTTTCGCTGATGGATTGAGATTTCAAACCGCATTAATTTCCGCGACAAAAGCCGCGCCTGTTACACGTGTCCGACTTGGCCTTGGCACGAAACATCTGTGCGGTCGATGGTTCGCTATGTTGCCATCAGTTCATGGCGTTAGTTCCTCTGGCCAACCCTTGAGTTTCGTGTGCCCAGGCTCCCTGCTCCGGGGCCTGCCGGGGCACTCAGCGGAACTCGGCAGCGGTGCACAGCCAAGCACGGCCGCGTCGGCCAGTGTCTGTCCCTCCCCCCGCTAAGTCACAGCCCCCTGCTCCGCCAAGGCCTCCTTGATAAAGCGCACCAGCACGCGGGCGGTTTCTGAGCCGGCGGGCATGGGCAGGCTCAGGGCCTGGATCCATTCGCCTTCTTTCACAGTCAAACGCCAGCCCGGCAGCACGTCGACCAGGCCGCCGCCCTCGGTGGCGGCGGGCACGCAGAAGTCCGGGCTGAGCACCACGCCGCCGCCGGCGCGGGCCATGGCCAGCAGCACCTCGTGGTCGTTGCCCCAGGCGGCGGCGCGCAGGCTGAGTGCGGCTTCTTCCAACGGGCGGCCCTGGGCGTCTTCGCGCAGCCAGCGGCGCTCGCTGGCGTCTTCGTGCTGGCCGACCAGCAGGCAGGGCAGATCGATCAAGTCCTGCGGCCCCTGCAGCGGGCCGGCCGCGGCGGCCCAGGCGGGCGAGGCATAAGCGCGCACGGCATAACGCAGCAGGGGCTGGGCGACCCAGTCCTCGGGCGGCTGGGCAGTGGCGCGGAAGGCCAGGTCCACGCCTTCGGCGAGCAGGTCGACGCGGCGGTAGGTGAACAACAGCTCATAGCGCAGCGCCGGGTGCAAAGCCTGAAAGCGCGCCAGCAGCGGCGGAAGCACATGGTTGCCGAACACCGGCGGTGCGCTGATGCGCAAAGTGCCGATGAGCTGGTCGCGCTCGCTGCGCAGGGCGAGGCGGGCGCCTTCGGTGGCCTCCAGCACCACCCGTGCGCGGGCCTGCAGGCGCCGGCCGGCTTCGGTCAGGCTGAGGCTGCGGGTGCTGCGCGCGAACAGGGCCAAGCCCACGGCCGATTCGATGGCGGCCACACGGCGGCTGACGGCCGCGCGAGTCAGCCCCAGATCCCGTGCCGCGCGGGCGAAGCTGCCGGCTAGGGCGATGCGGGCAAACAGCTCCAGGGCATTGGCGTCCAGGGCTTGATCGGCGGCGGTGCGGCGGCTGCGGGCGAGGCGCGGGGCGTTTGCCGCCATGCGGGTCTTTGCGCCTGCGGCCGGCAAGGCAGGGGTGGCAGGCGGGTGGCGCGGCTTGGTTGTCAATTTTTGATTACCAATGTGTCGAATCAATGCAGTCTAGTCGCTGAAATCTCGCCAATCTAGACTGGGTTCCCGTGTCCTCCACGGCCCACCACCGGATTCCACCGTCATCCACAAGGTGCCACCGCCAGCCACCCCCCGCCACCGGCCGCCACCTCCTGCCGCCCACCATGAAGCCCTCCGCCCCCACCCTGCCCCAAACCCTGCCCCCGGCTCAAGCCGTACAGCTGCGCTGCGCCGACGGCCGCCTGCTGCACGCCAGCTGGCAAGAGCCGGCCGGCCCGGTGCGCGCCCTGGCCGTTATCAGCCCGGCCATGGCCGTGGCGAGCGGCTTCTACCGCGGCTTTGCCGAGTGGCTGGCCGGGCGGGGCTATGCCGTGCTCAGCTACGACTACCGCGGCATCGGCCGCAGCTTGCAGGGCTCGGTGCGGCAGGAGCGGGCCGGCCTGCGGGAATGGGCGCAGCTGGACATGGCCGCCGCCTTGCGCGCCATCGAGCACCGGCGCCAGCGCGAGCAGCGGGCCCAGGGGCAGGCGCTTGGGGTGCTGGCCATCGGCCACTCCTTCGGCGGCCAGGCCATCGGGTTGGCGCCCGGCTTTGAGCAGCTGGACGCGGTGCTGGGCGTGGCCGCCCAGGCGGCCGACTGGCGCTTCTGGGCCGGCCTGCAGAAGGCCAAGGCCCTGCTGTTTTTTCATGCCCTGCTGCCAGGCTTGAGCCATCTTTTCGGCCACGCGCCCGGCTGGGTGCTGGGCGGCCGCGCGCAAGACCTGCCCAAGGGGGCGGCCCTGCAATGGGCGCGCTGGGGCCGGCGGCGCGGCTACCTGTTCACCGACCCGGCCCTGCAGGCCGAGCTGGGCTACCACCGCTTCACCGGCCCGGTGCATTTGTGGAATGTGACGGACGACACCTTGTTCGGCCCCGGCCCGGCGGTGGACCACCTGGGCCAACAGTTCCGCAGCGCCGCGCTGCAGCGCCACACCCTGGACCCGCGCCAGCTGGGCCTGCGCGCCATCGGGCATTTCGGCATGTTCCGCCGCGAGCTGGGCGCCCAGCTCTGGCCCCTGCTGCTGGCGCCGGTGGAGCAGGCCACGCCGCGGCTGCGCGAGCGCCTGCAGGCCTAACCCTGCCGGCCGCGCTGGCTACACTGGCCGCTCCACTGCCATGGCCCCTCCGGGCCCAGGAGCCGCACATGAAGCCGTCAACGATACGCACCGCCCTGCAACTGCTGGGGGCCGCCCTCTTGCTGGCCGGCAGTGCGCTGGCCCAGGCACAGAACATCAAGCCGGGCCTGTGGGAGATCAAGATGAACCCCCAGCTCAGCCCCGAGCGCCAGGCGGCCATGGCCCAGGCCCAGCAGCAGTTGGCGCAGATGCCGGCCGAGCAGCGCAAGAAGATGGAAGAGATGATGGCCAAGGCGGGCGTCAGCGCCAACCTGGCCACAGGCGCCATGACGCTCAAGGTCTGCATCACGGCCGAGCAGGCGGCGCTCAATCAGCTGCCGGTTTCCAGCCAGGGCAGTTGCAAACACCAGGTGGAGCGCAAGGGCGCCCAGATCCTGAACCGCTTCAGCTGCAGCGACCCCGACATCAGCGGCGAGGGCAGCACCACCCTCAGCAGCGCCGAGGCCTACAGCTCCAGCATGAGCAGCACCGCCCGCGTCGGCGGCAAGAGCGAAACCATGTCGGTGCAGAGCCAGGGCCGCTGGCTGAGCACCGATTGCGGCGGCATCGCGCCGATGAAGACGTCGAAGTAAACCGGCGAGGCCAAGGGGCCGACGCCGGCCCCGCAAGCGGGCTCAGAGCTTGCCGGTGAAGATGCGCCCCAGCCAGCCCAGGTACCAGGCCAGCAAGGCCTCGAACCAGCGCGGTTTGCTGGGTGCCGCCGCGGCGGGCGCAGCGCTCTGTGCTTCTTGGGCTTCGGGTTTCATGGCAGGGTCGGCAGGCGCGGGGCATCCACAGCAAAGCAATCGGGTAAGCGCATTGTGCGCCGCGGGCGCCGGGCCGAGCGCATAGGATGCCGGCATGGACAATGTGGACTTGCAAGTGTTGCGGCAGCTGGCCGCCTGGCGCCGTGAGGGCCGCGGCGCGGTGCTGGGCACCATCACCCGCACCTGGGGCTCGGCCCCGCGGCCGGTGGGCTCGCTGGTGGCGGTGCGGGATGACGGGCAAATCGCCGGTTCCGTCTCGGGCGGCTGCATCGAAGACGATCTGATCGCCAAGCTGCGCGAAGGCGCCCTGGCCCTGCAGCGGCCTGAGCTGCTGCGCTACGGCGTTGGCGCCGAGGAGGCCCAGCGCTTCGGCCTGCCCTGCGGCGGCACGCTGGAGCTGCTGCTGGAGCCGGTGAGCGAGGCCTCGCAGATCGAGCCCTTGCTGGAGCGCCTGGACCGCGGCGAGCGGGTGCAGCGCCTGCTGGACCTGCACAGCGGCCAGGTCCAGCTGCTGGCCCCCAGCCAGGGCGCCGACACCTTGCTGCTGGACGCCCACACCCTGCGCAGCCACCATGGCCCGCAGTGGCGCCTGCTCATCATCGGCGCCGGGCAGATGACCCAGTACCTGGCGCAGATGGCCCTGGGCCTGGACTACCGCGTCACCATCTGCGACCCGCGGGAGGAATACGCCGAGGGTTTCGCCGTGCCCGGCTGCACCCTGACCCGCGACATGCCCGACGATGTGGTCACTGCCATGCAGCCCGATGGCCACAGCGCCATCGTCGCCCTGACCCACGACCCCAAGCTCGACGACCTGGCCTTGATGGAGGCGCTGCAAAGCCCGGCCTTCTACGTCGGCGCCATCGGCTCGCGGCTCAACCAGAGCAAGCGCAAGGCCCGCCTGGCCGAGCACTTTGGCCTGACGCCGGCGCAGCTGGCTCGCCTGCATGGCCCGGTAGGCCTGCACATCGGCGCCCGCACGCCGCCCGAGATTGCCCTGTCCATCCTGGCCCACATGACGGCCGAACGCTACGGTGTCCAGATCCACAGCCAAGGGCCCGAGCTGGGCGCACGCGGCGAGGCGGGATGCGCGCTCTGAAGCGCCTGCGCGGCCGGGCTCGTGCCGGGCTGATGCTGCCCCTGGCCCTGGCCGCGCTGTGCGGCCCCGCCCTGGCGCAAAGCCCCGAGCAGATCCGCCTGCGCGAGCAGGAGATGGCGCAATGCCCACTGGCCGAAGTGCCCACCTGGGGCGATGGCCGCGACCGCCCAGCCCTGGCCTCGCCGCTGCGCCTGGGCTATGCCCACGCGGGCGCACCGGCCTGGTTCACGGCCGAGCAGGTGATGCAGGCGCTGCAGAGCGCCGCCACGAGCTGGTCGCGCTGCGGCGTGGCCAGCGAGGTGAAGCGGCTGCAGGCCAGCGAGGAGCTGCCGACCGGCGCGGTGTTCGTGCACTGGAGTGCGGCGGCCAGCCGCGGCAATTTCGGCCTGGCCGATCTGGGCCAGCGCAGCCTGGCCCTGAACCCGGCCATGTTCACCCTGCTGCGTCAGCGCAACCCCAAGCACCCGGCCGGCGAGACGCTGCAAATGGTCATCTCGCACGAGATGGGGCATTTCTTCGGCCTGATGGCGCATTCGCGCCGCTGCATCGATGTGACCTCGTATTACACCGACGGCAAGGGCGGCCAATGCCAGGCCGCCGATCCGGGCCTGCTCAAGGCCTTTGGCGAGTACCGCGCCACCCTGCCCACGGCCTGCGACATCGAGCGCTGCCGGCGCGCCAACGCCGCAGCGCCGCGCTGAGCAATGAGTGATCAGGCCACGGGGCGGTCGCGCGCCACCTGGCTCAGGTAGTGCGCGATTTCGGCCTCGTGATCCAGGCCCAGGCCTTCGCTGCGCAGCGGCTTGAGCATCACCCGCACCGTGTTGATGCGGCGCCCGGCCGGCACGCCCTCACGCTGGCGCAGCTCGACAAAGCCCTGGCGGCGCCAGAAGCGCTCGCCGCGCACATTGCCCACCACCACGCCCAGGCGCATCCAGCGCGCGCCCTGGCCGCGCGCCCAATCCTCCAGGCCTTGGTAGAGCCGCACGGCATCGCCCTGGCCATGGCGCGCCGTGGCGATGATGAACAGGGCCAGGTGGCAGACGCCGGGCTGCATCAGGTCTTCCAGCAGGCTGCCGTAGCCGATCAGCTCGGCCGCATCGCCGCTGTAAAAACCGAGCTGGCGCAGGCGGCTGAAGTGCATCTCGGGCGGCGGCCGGTCGTCGAACTCCTGCTGCGCCTCATCGGGCCGCGGCGGCTCGTCACCGACGGTCCAGAAATACTCGGGGTTGGCCTCGAGAAAGCGCTGCACCGCGGGCACATCGGCCGGTGCCAGCTCGCGGCAGCTCAGGCCGTCGGCGCAAGAGAACAACACACTCACACCGCCCCCGTGGCGGCGCGCAAGTAGATCTCGGGGTCCAGCCGCTCCATGAAGCTCTGCGGCTTTGAGGCGGGGCTGAAGCCGTACTTGGCATAAAGCCCGGCCGCGGTGCTGGTGGCCAGCATGAAGCGGCGCAGCTGCTGCAGATCGGGGTGGGCCATGACGGCATCCATCAGCGCCCGGCTGCAGCCCTGGCCTTGATGCTCGGGCAGCACGAACACATCGCAGAGGTAGGCAAAGGTCGTGCGGTCGGT
>JAIXSD010000505.1 GCA_027484885.1 Rubrivivax sp. | reverse complement strand
TGGCCGATGCCATCGCTTTGCTCGCTGGCGGCCGCGGTGATCTCACCGATGATGTCGGTCACGCGCTGCACGCTGGAGACGATGTCGTTCATCGAGGCACCAGCCGCTTCCACCAGTTTGGAGCCCACTTCGACACGGTCGACGCTGGCGCCGATCAGGCCCTTGATCTCCTTGGCGGCTTCCGCGCTGCGTTGGGCCAGGCTGCGCACCTCGCTGGCCACCACGGCGAAGCCGCGGCCTTGTTCACCGGCCCGGGCAGCTTCCACAGCCGCGTTCAAGGCCAGGATGTTGGTCTGGAAGGCGATGCCATCGATCACGCCGATGATGTCGCTGATCTTCTTGGAGCTGTTGTTGATCTCGTCCATGGTGGTGACCACCTGGCTGACCACCTCACCGCCCTTGGCCGCGGCCGAGGAGGCCGAGGAGGCCAGCTGATTGGCGGTCTGCGCGGCGTCGGCCGTCTGGCGCACGGTGCCGGTCAGCTGCTCCATCGAGGAGGCGGCCTGCTGCAGATTGGAGGCCGTTTGCTCGGTGCGCTGCGACAGGTCTTGGGCGCCCAGGGCGATCTCGCTGGAGGCCGTGGAGATGGAATTGCTGGCCGAGCGCACATCGAGCAGGATGCGCTGGATCTTCTCGGCAAACATATTGAAGGAGCCGGCAATGCGCGAGATCTCGTCGCGGCCGGCCTCGGGCAGGCGCTGCGTCAAGTCGCCGCCACCGGCGCTGATTTCGTCGAGCGCGGCTCGAACTCGGTCCAGGCCGCTGAGCATGGTGGAGATCACCGTGGTCATCAGCGCACCGGCCAGCACCATCACCACGATCAGCACGATGGCCGCCGTGCGCAGCAGCGAGCTCAGCGAAGCCAGCGCTTCGCTGCGATCGGCCGCCACCACCAGCACCCAGTCGGTGTTGGGAATGGCCACGCCGCGCAGCAGGAAGTCCTGGTTGCCGATGGTGGCATCGACCCAGGGCGCACCGGCTTCTTGCACTTGCTTCAAGGCCTTGGCGTCCAACTGCGGCGAGAGTTCGCTGACCGGTTTCAGGGCCAGTTCGGCATTCGGGTGGGCCACCAGGGTGCCCTTGCTGGACATCAGAAACGCAAAACCATTGGGCGTCGGCTTGATCGCCTTGACCGTGGCCGACACCTCGTTCAGGAACACATCGGTGGCCGCCACCGCCTTGGTGCTGCCGCCCTCCTTGACGGCCACGGCGAAGGTCACCACCAGCAGCTTGCGCGCGGCGTCCATATAGGGCTCGGTGATCACCGGTCCGCTGGCGTTGGAGGCCAGGGTGTACCAGGGGCGACCGGTCGGGTCATAGCCGGGTGGCAGATCCTGGGGGGTGTTGAACAGCATGCGCTTGTCAGCATGGCCGATATAGCTTGCTTCCAGCCGGCCTGACTTGGCGGCCTGCACCAGATAGGGCTTGGGGTCAGCCTCGGCTGCAGCCGGCACCATGGAGGTGACGATGTCGCGCTGCAGGGTCACCCATTGGTTGATGGCCGCCGCGCGGCCCGCCGCCAGAGCGTCCAGGCTGGCCAGCTCCGTGGTGTAGGTGTGACCGCGGACGATCACATAGTTGGCAATCGTGGCCAGGCTCAGGGTGAGCACCACCACCACAATACTCAGCGCAGTCAGGCGTGTCTTGATGGAATCAAACATACAGAAGCGTCCTTGCTGGAGATGCGGGGGAACAACGACGAAACGGCTTCGAACTCAGAAGCTTTCCCAGTCTCCTTCTTGAGCGGCTGGGGCTGCAGGGGCACGAGGAGCCGGTGGCGGCGCGGGGCGAGCAGCGGGCGCTGTGGCGCGGGGCGCATCGCTGTCACTGGACGCAGCCGGAGCCTTTGTGGCGCCTGATTTCGCTGCACCGGCTTTGCTGGCCGTGCTGGCGCTGATGGGCTTGGGCTTGGCGCCCGAGGACGAGGTGCTGGGCTGGGGCGCCGGGCGACGGCTCGGTGCGCTGCTGGCGACATGGCTGCCCTGGGCCAGGCGGAAGACCGACACCGCTTCGATCAGGCGTTGGGCCTGGTCGCGCAGGCTCTCGGCGGCCGCGGCGGATTCTTCCACCAGGGCGGCGTTCTGCTGCGTCATCTGATCGAGCTGCACCACCGATTGGTTGACCTGGCCGATGCCATCGCTTTGCTCGCTGGCAGCCGCGGTGATCTCGCCGATGATGTCCTGCACCCGCTGCACGCTGGACACGATGTCGGTCATGGAGCTGCCGGCTTCGTTGACCAGGCGCGAACCCACTTCGACGCGCTCGACGCTGGCGCCGATCAGGGTCTTGATTTCCTTGGCCGCTTCGGCGCTGCGCTGGGCCAGGCTGCGCACCTCGCTGGCCACCACGGCGAAGCCGCGGCCTTGCTCGCCCGCGCGGGCGGCTTCCACGGCCGCGTTCAGGGCCAGGATGTTGGTCTGGAAGGCAATGCCATCGATGACGCCGATGATGTCGTTGATCTTGCGCGAGCTGGTGTTGATCTCGTCCATGGTGGCCACCACCTGGCCCACCACCTGGCCACCCTTGGCCGCCGCCGTGGCCGCCGAGGACACGAGCTGATTGGCCGTCATGGCGGAATCGGCGGTTTGCTTGACCGTGCCGGTGAGCTCGGCCATGGAAGAGGCGGCCAACTGCAGATTGGACGCGGTCTGTTCGGTGCGTTGACTCAGGTCCTGGTTGCCCGAGGCGATTTCGGCGCTGGCGGTGCCGATCGAGTCGGAAGATTGCCGCACCGTGCCGATGGTCTCGGCCAGGCGCCCGCGCATGGCCTCGGTCTGTTGGATCAGCTGGCCGATTTCGTCATGGCGCTGGCTGCTCACCGAGGCCGACAGGTCACCTTGGGCGATGGAGCTGATCGCTTCGGTCAGGTCACCAAGCGGCTTGCTGATCCAGTTGCGCATCATCCAGAACAGGCCGAAGCCCAGGCCGGCCGTGGTCAGGGCCAGCATGATCCAGAAGGGCACCATGGTGGCCCAATGCGAGGCCATGGATTCGCTCGGTGACACCTGGGCGATGATCCAGAAGCCGCCCTGCGGGTTGCGCCGTCCGACGGCGAAGTAGTTGCCGCCTTTGCCGTTGAGCACATCGGGCGCGTCCTCGACCACACCGTCCTTGGAGGCAACCAGGGCCGCCATGAACTTGTCGAAGTCCGGGCTCAGCTCGCTGGCCAGCTTGTTCTTGGCCGTGGGGTGGGAGACCAGGCGGGCGTTCTTGCCATCGGCATCGGCGGCCACGGCATAGGTGCCGCCAGATTCGAAGAACTTCGCATCGGCGGCCATCTTGTCCATGGCCTTCTGGAAGCCCTCCATATCGAGGGCGATGGCCAGCAGGCCAATGATCTTGCCGGCCTCGCTCTTGATTGGGTCGTAGTAGGCCATGAAGACCTTGCCCTCAAGCACCACGCGGCCGGCGTAGGGCTTGCCTTGCATCAGCGTGGCGTAGCCGGGGTGGCTTTTGCCCAGGGGGGCGGTGTTGCGCTCGCCAGCGGCGTTCTTCAGCGAGGAGGTGATGCGGACGAAGTCATCGCCCTTGATGGCGAAGATGGAGGCGGCGCCGCCCGTGGTGCCGGCAAACTTGTCCACCTGCGTGGTGTTGCCATTGAGCTTGGGGCCCCAGTCGCGAAGATCGCCGGTGGTTTCGTCGAGCTGGAAGACTGGGCCGAACTCCTGGCGGAAGGTGCCATAGCTTTGCTGCACCATGGTCTTGGCCACATCGTCCATGGCCGTCATTGAATCGACCAGGGATTGGGTCTTGTCGCCGACCCAGCTGGTCACCCGGTCATGGGCGACTCGGGTGAGGAGGATGCTGACAGCGCCGCTGACCGTCAGAAGAGATGCGGCCAGGGCAATCACGCCCACCAGAGAGACGCGCCGTGCGATCGAGGTCACACCAGATGCCATTTTGCTGCTCCAACGAAGTCTTCGAAGAGTGGCGCGCCGCTGCGTGATCCGGCAGCGGGTCATGGCATCCCGCCCCCTGGTCCGGCGCGGGAAAGGCTTACATGGCCAGTGAGTCCATCAAGCCCATGTCGGCGCTGCTCATCAGGCCCTCGATGTCCATCAGGATCAACATGCGTTCACTGACGGTGCCGATGCCGGTGATGAAGCTGGTGTCGACCGAGGCAGAGCTCATCTCAGGCGCTGGGCGGATGGCGTCGCGGTTCAGTTCCAGCACATCGGACACCGAATCGACCACCGCGCCGACCACGCGGTTGCGCACATTGAGCACGATCACCACGGTGAAGCTGTTGTACTCGGCGCTGGGGCAGCCCAGCTTCAGGCGCAGATCGACGATGGGGACGATGACGCCGCGCAGATTGACCACGCCCTTGATGAAATCAGGCGCGTTGGCGATGCGGGTCGGCGGCTCGTAGGAGCGGATTTCCTGCACCTTCAGGATGTCGATGCCGTATTCCTCGGCACCCAGACGGAAGGTCAGGTATTCGCCGCTGGCCGGGCCATGCGCTTTCAGGGCCAGGTTGCCAGTGTCCTGGCGCAGGGCCGGCACGTTGTCTCGGGTGGTTTCCATGGCTTACCTCGTGTGGTGTGCGGGTTTGACAAATTGCTCGTGAATCGAGGAGACGGTATTCAGAAGGACTCCCAGTCGCCTTCTGCCTGCGCTGGCTGCGGGGCCGGTGCGCGGGCCGGTGCCGGCGAGCGTGCTGCGGCAGGCGCAGTGGCAGGAGACGGGCGCGGGCTGGGCGCGCTCTTGGCCGCGCTGCTGATGCTGGAGCTTGCCGTGCTGTGGGCCTTGTGGCTCGGGGCAGGGCTGTTGCTGCTCGGCTGGATGCTGGAAGACTTCACGCCAGTCTGCGATTTACCGGCGCTGAATCCACTGGCATGGCTGGGTTTGGCATCGGCCCGGACTTTGAACTTGTCCACGGCTTCGGCCAGTCGCTCGGCTTGGTCTTTCAGGCTCTCGGCGGCAGCGGCCGACTCTTCCACCAAGGCTGCGTTCTGCTGGGTCATTTGATCCAGCTGCACCACCGATTGATTGACCTGGCCGATGCCGTCGCTTTGCTCGCTGGCCGCGGCCGAAATCTCGCCAATGATGTCGCTGACGCGCTGCACGCTGGTGACGATGTCGGTCATGGAGCTGCCGGCTTCTTGCACCAGGCGCGAGCCGGTCTCGACGCGCTCGACGCTGGCGCCGATCAGGGTTTTGATCTCGCGGGCAGCTTCGGCGCTGCGCTGCGCCAGGCTGCGCACTTCGCTTGCCACCACGGCAAAGCCGCGGCCTTGCTCACCGGCACGCGCTGCTTCCACAGCCGCATTCAAGGCCAGGATGTTGGTCTGGAAGGCAATGCCGTCGATCACGCCGATGATGTCGCTGATCTTCTTGGAGCTGGTGTTGATCTCGTCCATGGTGGCCACGACCTGGCCCACCACCTCGCCACCCTTGGCCGCTGCGCCGGAGGCGGAGTTGGCCAGCTGGTTGGCGGTGCGGGCCGAGTCGGCCGTCTGCTTGACCGTGCCGGTCAGCTGAACCATGGAGGAAGCTGCCTGCTGCAGGTTGGAGGCGGTCTGCTCGGTGCGGCCGGACAAATCCTGGTTGCCGGTGGCGATCTCGACCGAGGCGGTGCGGATGCTGTCCGCCGAGATGCGCAGATGGCCGACCAGGCTTTGCAGCGCCTGCTGCATGTTCTGCAGCGAGTTCATCAGGTGCGAGGCCTCATCCTGGCCTACGACCGCTTGCGCGCTCATGGTCAGGTCACCTTTGGCGATGGCGTCGGCCAGTGCGCCAGCTTCGGCCAGCGGCGTGCAGATGCTCTGCATATTCAGCAAGGTCAGCGGAACCACGATCACCGAGCTGAGGATCAGAACCGCAATGAAGACGGTGAACACATTGCTCTGGGTGGCCTCGCTGGCCTTCAAGGCCTTCTCCGACTCCTGGGCCAGCGACTTGCGCAGCTCGGCCAGCAGCTTCTCCGCCTCATGGGCATGCTCTTTGGCGCCCTTCAGCGCGTTGTTGGCGTCGCCGGAGTTCGTGATCGAACCTGATTCCAATTGAGCCAGCACCGGCTGAGCCTTGGCGACGTAGTCGGTCATCAGGGGCATGATCTGGCCCATGACACGGTTGTTGGCATCATCGTGGCCCAACATCAAGGCCTTGATGTTGTCCTCCAGTGCCTTGCGAGCTTCATCCCATTTCTGGTGGTAGCTCTTGACCTGATCGGGCTGGGCATGGGTGATGACCATGTCCTTTTCATAGCGCCGCAGATTGCCCATGGCTTGAATCACCAGGGTCATGTGGTTGGCATCCAGCACCGACTTGTCGGCGAACTGCTTGCTTTGACCGCGCAGCGAGTTCATGCCGTACAGGCCGACACCGCCCACGATTAGCAGCAGTGCCAAAACCATGGCAATGGCGCCGATCATGCGGGTGCGGATGCTGAACATGCGGAGCATGGCGCTCAGGTTCATCGATTACCTCTATCGTTCAATTCGAAATACGGGTGCGCTGGAAGCGATCCCTCAGTGGCGCGAGCGGCGTACCAGGCTGCCCACATCCAGAATCAGCGCCACGCGGCCGTCGCCCATGATGGTGGCGCCGGAGACGTCGTTGACCTTGCGGTAATTGGCTTCCAGGTTCTTGACCACCACCTGCTGCTGGCCGAGCAACTCGTCCACCAGCAAGGCCACGCGCCCACCTTCGGCCTCGACCACCACCATGATGGAAGAGACATGCTCGAAGTCGAAGCGAGGCACGTTGAAGATGGTTTCCAGGCCGATGACCGGCATGTACTCGTCACGCACCTCGACCACACGGCCGGAGCCGGCCACGGTCTTGATGGTGTCGGCTTGCACCTGGAAGGACTCGACCACCGAGGACAGAGGCAGGATGTAGACCTCTTCGCCCACGCCCACGCTCATGCCGTCCATGATGGCCAGGGTCAGTGGCAGACGCACTGAGACCTTCATGCCATAGCCTTCGGCGGAGTCGATCTCGACCGTGCCGCCCAGCGAGGTGATGTTCTTCTTCACCACGTCCATGCCCACACCGCGGCCGGACACATCGGTGACCTGGTCGGCGGTGGAGAAGCCCGGTGCGAAGATCAGACCCCAGACCTCGGCATCGGTCATGGTGTCGGGTGCGTCGATGCCTTTCTCGCGCGCCTTCTTGATCAGCTTTTCGCGGTTCAGGCCACGGCCGTCGTCACGGACTTCAATGACGATGGAGCCGCCCTGGTGCGATGCAACCAAGGTGATGGTGCCTTGCTCGGGCTTGCCCTTGGCGATCCGGTCGGCCGGTTGTTCGATGCCGTGGTCGCAGCTGTTGCGCACCAGATGGGTCAGCGGGTCGGTGATCTTCTCGACCAGGCTCTTGTCCAGCTCGGTGGCTTCACCCTGGGTGACCAGTTCGACCTTCTTGCCCAGCTTGGCCGCCAGGTCGCGCAGCATGCGCGGGAAGCGGTTGAAAACGACCGACATGGGAATCATGCGGATCGACATCACCGACTCTTGCAGGTCGCGGGTGTTGCGTTCCAGATCGGCCAGGCCCGAGGCCAGCTGTTGGTACAGACCCGGCGCCAGGTCGCGGCTGTTCTGCGCCAGCATGGCTTGCGTGATCACCAGCTCGCCGACCAGGTTGATCAGCTGGTCGACCTTTTCGATGGACACGCGCAGCGTGGATTGCTCCATGCCGGCTGCGGCCGGGCGTGCCTCGGCCTTGACGGCAGGGGCGGCGGCCACCACGGGCTTGGCAACTTCGGCCTGCACCTTCAGCTCGGTGCTGACTTCGGGCGTGTCGGGCGTGCCGGGCGCGTTGTCGAAGAAGCCGTAGCCGGGGTCGTTGTCTTTTTCCTCGGCGGCCGGTGCGCCGGGTGCGTCGGCGTGGAAGCCGAAGCCGGGGCCGAAGGGCGTCAGCTTGACTTGTTCACGGGCGACGTGGAAGGTGAAGAGATCCAGCAGGTCGTTGTCCGAGCTGCCGGTCAGAATCTTGAAGCGACGGATGCCGTCCGCGGCAACACCGCCGTCGAGCGGCTCGATGGTGCCGAGGTCGGTGATTTCCTTGAACAGCTCCACCAGGTTGTCGGCCAGGCTCAGATCGCTGAGCGGGCCCACTTGCAGCTCCAGCTCGCGCGCTGTCGGCTTGGCCGGTGCAGCGGCCTTGGGTGCGGGGGCTGGCGCAGCTTTGGGCGCCGGCGCTGGCGCTGCGGCCGGTGCCGAAGCCGGCTGCTCACCCTCGACGAAGCTGCGGATGCTGGTCAGCAGATCGCTGGTGTCCACGGCATCTGCACCCGAACCTTGGTGGCGGCCGAGCTGAGCGCGCAAAGCGTCGCCCGACTGCAGCAGCACATCGACCATGGGCGAAGTGGCTTGCAACTCGTGGCGACGCAGCTTATCCAGCAGCGTTTCCATCTGGTGGGTCAGCTCAGCGACGTCGCTGAAACCGAAGGTGGCAGCGCCGCCCTTGATCGAGTGGGCGCAGCGGAAGATGGCGTTGAGCTCTTCGTCGTCGGCGGTTTCGACATTCAGGTTCAGCAGCAGCTGTTCCATGGTGTCGAGGTTTTCGGCGGCTTCTTCGAAGAAGACTTGGTAAAACTGGCTCAGGTCAATGCCGGCGCTCAGGCTGGCGCCCTCGGAGGTCATATCTCCCATGCTTTACTCCAGTGTGGTGAGCGCATCAACGAATGACTTTGCCGATGACTTCGATCAGCTTGGCCGGATCAAAGGGCTTCACCAACCAGCCCGTGGCACCGGCGGCGCGGCCGGCTTGCTTCATCTGATCGCTGGACTCGGTGGTCAGAATCAGGATCGGCGTGGTCTTGAACTTCGGGTTGTCACGCAGCTTCTTGGTCAGGCTGATGCCATCCATGCGCGGCATGTTCTGGTCGGTCAGCACCAGGTCAAAGTCGCGCGTGCCGGACTTTTCCAGGGCGTCTTGTCCGTCCACAGCTTCCACCACATTGAAGCCTGCGTTCTTCAACGTGAAAGAGACCATCTGGCGCATCGAGGCCGAATCGTCCACAGCAAGAATTGAGTGCATTGTTGTTTCTCCGGGTATCAAGCTGGTTTCGGAAAATTTGTGAGCTTCTTTAGAACAATTCGATAGAACCGGCGTCCATCTCATCCTGTGTGACCGGATTCGGTCGCAGAGGTGCGATTTCCACCACGGTGGCCCCGTCTTCGTCATCGCCAAAGGTGTCGCGCGCCAGCTGGTCGGCGCAGTTGCGCAGACGCTGGCTGGTGTGGGCGATCAATTGGGTGGCCATGTCCTGGAACTGCAGGGCGGTGATGGCCCCGGCGATGTCCAGCATGACTTTCTGCAACACCGGTGCGTGGGCGTCGCCGCCCTCGCTGGCGCCGTTCAACAGACCATGCACGTGGCTGGAGGCGCTGTAGAAGTGGGTGGACAAGGCCTCTCCGGCGTCGTCCAGCAGGCGTTGCAAACGCTCCAGGTCATTGGTGACCGTCATCAGGTGATCCTGGAGCTCGGCCGCAGCCAGCAGCGGCGTCATTCCCAGCTCGGGTGGGTCAGGCGTTTCATTCATCAGCATCTTTGCTCCACGCTTATGGACCTGTCGGAGCGCAAGACCTGACCCTGTGCGGGGATCAAGTCCGGGCTCGTCAGGGTGACCGGTTCTTGCAGGCATCTTCGGCATTTCCTGCAGAACTGTCGACAGGACAATGGACGCATAAGCGGCCTATTTGTGTGATTCGACCAGGTCTGGGTGGGAAATATCAGGGTAAACCCTTGGTCTGCGTGGTGTCTCTGCAGATTCGTGCGCAACACACAGGCCCCACGGCCCGGGACGGTCATGCAATCCCGGCATACTCGCCCCCCATGACGATCTCTACCGCTGATCGCCGGCTGCGCGTGCTGCACATCGAGGACTCCGAGCTTGATCATCAACTGATCATGGCTCAGCTGCGCCGTGCCGGTCTGGATTTGGAATTGCACCGGGTGGACACCCTGGCCGAGGTGGGCCGCGCGCTCGAGGGCAACTGGGATGCCGTGATCTCCGACTACAACCTGCCGGGCTTTTCGGGCTTGCTGGTGCTGGACATGCTCAAGGAGAGCAAGCGCCTCTTGCCCTTCATCCTGGTCTCCGGCGAGATCGGTGAGGACACGGCCGTGGCGGCGATGCGCACCGGCGCCTCGGACTATCTGCTGAAGAAAGACCTGGCCCGCCTGGCGCCGGCGCTGCTGCATGCCATCGAGGCCTGCGAGTCCGAGCGTGCGCGAATCGAGGCCGATCGTGAGTTGCTCAAGTCCAAGCAACGCCTGCATGAGTTGGCCGGCCATCTGCAGACCAGTGTGGAGATGGAGCGCGCGGCGATTGCACGCGAGATCCATGATGATGTCGGCGGCTCGCTGACCGCCTTGAAATTCGATCTGGCCTGGATCAACCGCCATGCGCAGGACCCGGC
>JAIXSD010000200.1 GCA_027484885.1 Rubrivivax sp. | reverse complement strand
TCATACAGCGGCTCGTAGGGCAGACGCTCGAAGTCGCGCTCCATGGTTTCCTTGCGCACCAGGTGCACGATGAGCTTGAGCCGCATCTTGCGGCGCACCGCCGTCTCGCCAAAGATGGCTTTGATGTCGAGCAGGCCGATGCCGCGCACTTCCAGCAGATTGAGCAAGAGCTCAGGGCAGCGGCCCTCGATGGCGGTTTGCGAGATGCGGAACAGATCGACCGCATCGTCAGCCACCAGGCCGTGGCCGCGGGAAATCAGCTCCAGACCCAGCTCGCTCTTGCCCAGGCCGGACTCGCCGGTCAGCAGCACGCCCAGACCCAGGATGTCCATGAAGACGCCGTGGCGGGTGGTACGGTTGGCAAACAGCTGCGCCAGATAGGCGCGCACCACGTCGATGACATGGCCGGCGGATTCGCGGGTGACGAAGAGCGGGATCTCGGCACGGTCGCACATGGCGACCAGGCGGTCCGGCGGCGCCTGGTCGTCGGCGACGATGATGACCGGCGGTTCCAGCGTGACGATGCGTGAGATGCGGCGGTCCAGCACCTCGCCCGAGGCCTGGCTCAGATAGGCCACCTCACGGCGGCCTACCAGCTGCACACGGTAGGGGTGGATGTAATTCAGGTAGCCGACCAGGTCGGCCGAGGATTGCGCGTCGCGGACGGCGGTTTCGTCGAAGCGGCGCTCTGGGTGCGCGTGGCCGGCAATCCACTCCCAGCGCAGGCGTTCACGATGTTCTTCGAAAAGCCGGTCGGCGCTGATGGAGGTGGGTTTCACTGATCGTGGGGCGGCGCGTTGCTGGGTGGCGGGGCGAGACGGCTGGCCTGGCTCAGGCGACCGACTTCAGCGGTTCCCAGGTCGAAATCAGGCGGTGCAGATTGGCGGCCTCGGGGTCGGTCTTGAGCTGCTCGCGCAGGTCGCGGTCCGACAGCATCTCGGCGATCTCGGACAGGATTTCCAGATGCCGCTGCGTGGCCGCCTCGGGCACCAGCAGGAAGATCAAGAGGCTGACCGGCTCGTCATCGGGTGCGTCAAAACCGATCGGCTGCTGCACGCGCAGCACGGCGGCCAGCGGGTTTTTCAGGCCCTTGATGCGGCCGTGCGGGATGGCCACACCATGGCCGAGGCCGGTGGAGCCGAGGCGCTCACGCGCAAAAAGATTGTCCGCCACCATCGCGCGCGAGATGGCGTGATGGTTCTCAAACAGCAGGCCAGCCTGCTCGAAAACGCGTTTCTTGCTGGAGGCATCCACATTCACCAACACATTGTCGGCGGGAAGGATGGCGGCGAGACGGTTCATGGTGTCGAAGCGTCGCATACGGCTGTGTGGGCCTTGGGCGGGACGCTTGGTCGGTGTCGAATCGGCGAATTATAGAAAGCTCCCCGGTTTCTCGGCCCCCCTGTATTCAGTGGCGGCACACAAATACGTGAACTGCTGCAGTGCAGCAACGGCTGTGCGAGGAGTGGCTCAGGCCGCGGAACTCGGCCGCTTGGGCTTTTGGCTCGGGCAATGAAAAGGCGACCCGAGGGTCGCCTTGCGTTGTGCTCACTGAGGGAGCCTTTGGGGGATGCCTCGCCTGGACGCTTTCAACAGGTGGGCGATCTCCGAACGGCTCGGCTCAGGGCGCCGGGGTTTCCATCAGGCGCTTGGCCGAGGTGTGGTGATGGTCTTGCAGGCGGTCCTTGTGGCGCACCACCTGGCGGTCCAGTTTGTCCATCAGCTGATCAATGGCGGCGTAGAGGTCTTCGCTGGATTGCTCGACGAAGATGTCGCGTCCCTTGACGTGCAATGTCACTTCGGCCTTCTGCCGGCGTTCCTTTTCCTTCTGCTTTTCCACGGTGAGCAAGACATTGATGTCAACGACTTGATCGAAATGGCGGGTCACTCGATCTAGCTTGGTGAGTACGTACTCACGCAGAGACGGTGTTACTTCCAAATGGTGGCCACTGATTGTCAGATTCATAAAACGGCCTTTCACGAAAAGAAAGTCGAGAGTTCGGAAATCAGGAAAAGAACGAAAAAAACGGATCGCTGGGTCTCTGTCTGGGGCTCTTCTGTAGTGAATCGGCGAATTCAGTTTGCACCTGAAGCGGCACTGTGACAAGTGCTTGACAGCCGGAACTGGGGTCTTAGTCCGTTTGACTTTGCGGCTTGGCAAAGAGCGTGATGGATTGGGCAAAAAGCGCCCCGCGCCGAGGTGATAATCATGGAATCCCAGCTACGGAGTCTTTCTTGGACAGCGATCACCCTCGGTGACCGTCCACTCCCTTGCCAAACGCGTCCGCGCCGCCTGCCTTTTGTTTTGCAGCCGCGCCCGCGTCGCTTGTCCGGAGTGAGACGGGTCCCCACACACCCACACCCGGACGGCGCTCGGCCCGTCCTGCTCGATAAAAGAACAAGAGACGGCGCTTGCGCGCTGGAGGTTTTTGCATGCTGAATGTGTTCACGCTGGACAACGGGCGCCTGAAGGGCGGGCTGTTCCAGGAAGAAATCGAAACCGCTGAAGACCTGGCCCTGTCGCGGCCGGTGTGGGTCGATCTGGAGAATCCCACGGCGGTGGAAAAGGGCTGGATCCGTGACCGCTTCGGCCTGGTGATCCCCGAAGACATCGTGGACGAAGACCTGGAAGAGTCGGCCCGTTTCTACGAAGAAGACAACGGCGAGCTGCACATCCGCTCCGACTTCTTGATCGATGACGACGAGGCCCCGCGCAATGTGCGTGTCGCCTTCATCCTCTACAACAATGTGCTGTTCTCGGTGCACAACGAGGACCTGCCGGTGTTCCGCCTGCTGCGCCTGCGCGCGCGCCGGATCCCGGCCTTGATCGAAGACGCCAAGGATGTGCTGCTCAAGCTCTACGACGCCGACGCCGAGTACTCGGCCGATGTGCTCGAGGGCATTTACGACAATCTGGAGAAGGTCAGCGCCCGCGTCTTGAAGAAAGACGTGAACGACACCGAGGCCGGCGAGGTGCTGGCCGCGATCGCGCGCGAGGAAGACTTGAACGGCCGCATTCGCCGTAACGTCATGGACACACGGCGCGCGCTGAGCTTCATGATGCGCAGCCGCATGCTCAGTGCCGAGCAGTTCGAGGAGTCGCGCCAGATTCTGCGCGACATCGACTCGCTCGATTCGCACACGGCCTTTTTGTTCGACAAGGTCAACTTCCTGATGGATGCCACGGTCGGTTTCATCAACATCAACCAGAACAAGATCATCAAGATCTTCTCGGTGGCCAGCGTCGCCCTGCTGCCGCCGACCTTGATCGCCAGCGTCTACGGCATGAACTTCAAGGCCATGCCCGAGCTCGACTGGCAGTACGGCTATCCCTTCGCCTTGGGTCTGATGCTGGCTTCGGTGGCCGCGCCATTCATTTACTTCCGCCGCAAGGGCTGGTTGAAGTAAGGGCAGACCAAGGGCCGGCGCAGCTCAATGCGCCCGCAAGCGCCGTTTGATCGCACGCATCAGGGCGCCCAGCAGCGGCAGTTTTTCGTACAGCTCTTCGGCCGCGTCCCAGTAGTCGCGGTGGTAGGCCACGCGGCCATCGGGCGCGAAGCGCAGGTGGCTGCTGCCGTGGATGCGCAGCGGCTCACTTTGGCCCTGGCGCTGGACGATGAAGTCCCAGGCGAGAAAGCACTGGTTTCCCTCGCACAGCGCTTCCAGCACTTCAAAGCGAGGCTGGCTCAGGGTTTCGAACATGTGGGCAAAGATGCGCCGCACCCCGGCCAGGCTCTGGACTTCGTTGAACGGGTCTTTGAAGTAAGCGTCTTCACAGTACAGCTGGTCAAGCCGCGCCAGATCGGCAGGCTGCAACTGTTCGAAGAAGGCGATCACCGCCTGCACGCGCGGGTCGGGGTTTGTTGCGCTCATAGTCCGGTGGCGCG
>JAIXSD010000322.1 GCA_027484885.1 Rubrivivax sp. | reverse complement strand
CGCGGTGCTGGGCTTCTGGGCCTGGCAGTGGCAGCACGATGCACCACTGGGCGCAGGTCCCGACCGAGACCGGGCCAGCAGCTCACAGGGCCACGCCGAGGCCAAGGCCGGAGCGCATGGCGACAACGACGATGACGATTGAGAGAAAGAAAGATAGAAAGCAACGAGAGGCCGGAGAGCCCGGCCCGCTCACCGATCAGGCTTGTGCGGCTGGAGCGGCTGGAGCCACGCGCCCTGCGCGGCGCCGGCTGCCCGCCAAGGCCAGCAGGGCGATGCCGCTCAGCGCCACGGTGCCAGGCTCGGGCACGGCATTGCCGAAGACCTGCACATTCACATCGCTGGTGAAGGCACCGCCGACGCAACCAGCATCCTGGCCGGTACAGGCAAAGCCGGTGAAATCGGCCGTGCCGGGGATGCTGTCGCTAAGCTTGAACAGGCGGTAGCGGTCGTCAGCACCGGGCTGCGGCGGGCCGCTCAGGGCGGCATTGCTGGCATGGGCAAAGGTGCCGCGGCCGCCGTCCAGATCGATGCCGAACTGCACCAGGGCGTTGGACGCGAAATGCAGGCCCAGGTTGTCGAAATCCACGCGGTAGAGCGCGCTCTGGCCCTCGGGGCTGTCGAAGGTGCTGCCATCGACATAGGCCACGCGGGTGGCGCTGATGCTGGGGCCGCTGCCGCTGCCCGGGGTGGCATCGCTGCCGCTGCTCAGGTTGGAGAAGGCCAGGCGCTGCAGGCCGTCGCCATCGGCATCGCCGATGTAGAAGGACAGCGAGCGGTACAGATCACCCAGAAAACTGTCGGTCGCGCCGCCCACCACCCAGGTGCTGATCTTGCTGACGTTCCAGCCGAGCAGGCTGTTGCCGAGCTGAAAGTCATCGCCCGCGAACTCGCGCGGTGCGCCCGCATTGACGGCGGTGTTGCTGCGCGGGCTGCCTGCCGGGCTGTTCAGGTTGGCCGTGGGCAGGCCACGGTCCACCAGCAGCGTGGGCGTGGCCAGGGCGCTGCCAGCGCTGCCCAGGAAGAGGCTGGCGGCGGCCAGGGCACTGAGAGCCAGGCGGCCGGGCATGCCAGCCACTGAGAAAGCGTTCTTCTTCATCATCATCGGGGGCACTCCACTCGGGGTTCTCTTGTCGATCACAACCGCCGCTGGCCCGCCCATGGCAACAAGGCAGGGAACAACCCGCGCAAGCAGGCAAGCACACACGGCAACTGCAGCGAGGGTATCGCCTGGGGCCAAGCTTGTCCCCCCTAGGTCATGGGAAAAACCCGCCCTTTTCACCCCGCTTCGCCCCCGGGGCGGGGGTGGGAATGGGGTCAGGTCTTGCTCCAATCAAGGCGTCGCCGCAGACGGGCGAATCTCGACCGTGGCCTTGAGCGTCAAAGGCACGCCCTTGCGCAGCGAGCACACCCCCACCACCGAGCGCACATGGCGGCCACGCAAGGGGCCGAAGACCTGATGCAGCAGATCAGAGGCGCCATCCAGCACGTCGGCATGGGCCTCGAACTCAGGCACGGTGTGGAGCGAGCCCTGCAGCTCGACGAACTGCACCACCTCGTCAAGCGAACCCAGCTCGGCCCGCAGCGCCGCGATCAGCTCCAGCGCCGCCGAGCGCGCCAAAGCATAGCCCTGATCGGCGCTGAACTCGCGGCCCAGCTTGCCCCGGGGCAAGACCCCGTCGACCGGCGACGGCGCCTTGCCCGACAGAAACAGCAAGGACCCGCTGCGCAGCGCGGCCACATAGTTCCCAGCCGGTGCGCTGGTCGGCGGCAAGACCAGGCCCAGCTCGGCCAGACGTTGTTCGGTGCTCATGAGTGGGATCTCGGTTGACGGGGTGAACAGGTGAAGGGGTGAAGGGGTGAAAGCGCCCGCTCAGTCGGCCGGTGTGGGGTCGGCGCTGCGGTTCAGCTCGCGCCAGGCGTCGGCGCCGATCCAGCGCGCGCTCGGCTCGGGGCGCTCCCGCAGGCGTTTCGCGATGTACAAAGCCCGGGCCCGCAGCACCGGATTGCGCTTGCCGATCTGGCGCAGGGCCCAGCTGACCGATTTCTTGACGAAGTTGCGCGGGTCGGCCGCGGCGGCTTCGATTCGTGGGAAGTGCTCGCTGAAGGCTTCATCCGAGTAGAACTTGCCATGCACAGCCAGCACCGCCAGCAGCGAGAACGCCGCCCGCTTGACGAACTCCGCCTCGTCCTCCGCCCAGGTCTCGATGCGCCCCCAGGCCAGCGGCGTGCGGCGAAAAGCATTGAGGCAGGCCTGATCGCAGACGTCCCAGGACTGCATGCCACGCGCCCAGCGGTCCATCTCACCCGCCGTCAGCCGCTCCGGGTCCACCAGCAAGGACGCCAGGATCTGCGCCTCCGGAATGCCGCTGTCCCAGAGCGCCAGGCCCAGCTCATGGTCCTGCCCCAAGGCCTTGCCCAGGCTGCGCAGCATCGGCACGGCCAGGCCCAGGCGCTTGGCCCCCGTCAGCCCAAACCGCGCCATGCCCTCCAGCCGCTCGGGCCGCGCCTCGGCCTGCAAGCGAGCCAGGGTGGTTTGCAGGCGATGTGGCAGGGACCCGCATTCGGGTGAAGGGGGCACAAGGCGGAGATGCGGTTTGGCGGTTGGCATGGCGGGTTGGGATTGGCTGGCTGGCTGGCTGGCGTTAGATCATGCATGCGAACGGGATAGTTGCGTATCTGCTGATAGAGATTGCAGGAACACAAGATGCTTGGCCAGCACTGGCGGCGTTTATTTCGATACAGACCTTTCGCATAGACTTCCGTATCCGTATCCGTACGGCGTTATGGCTCTTTCTCGACACGTTGTAGGTCCACGTTCGTCACACAAACAATCAGGCCACAGGAAGGCATATGAGACCCTCAGGCTTCCTCAAGCTGCTTTTTGTGTATTCGTGTTTGCTCACTTCGCTGCATGCGGCTGAACAGTCAGCGCCAATAGCAGACCCAAGAAAATGGTCAGAAGAGCTCTTCGAATCTCGCTTCGCCGATTCAAGCCTTGTTGAGTTCGCGCTCGACTTGGATCAAGACGGCGTTCCAGAGTTGTTTCTCGGCGCGAAAGCGTCCATTGGAAACGCAGGAGGAAACTTCATCGTCTTCAAAAAGACGCAACGTGGCTATATCAAGATCGGCGAGAACGGGGTTCACCCAAAAGCCATTCGAACGCGACATCCAGCAAATGGAAAGTGGAGATTTGCCACCTACTGGCGTAGTTCGGCATTTGAAGGTTCGGTTGAAGTTTTTTCCTTCGATGGGCGAGAGATCCATCTTGAGTCTTCCAAGGTCGTCGATTCATCCGACCCGATGGTTGCCTATATCTGCCGCAATTGAGATGCAAGTGGCGTGCGGTCGGGTCAACTATCTCGCGCAGCCTCGAACCTCAACAAAGGTATATCGTCGCCTGCTTCGGGGTCGACCAAAACAGCTACGGGTGGAAAGCTTGAATGCGGCCAGACTTCCTACGCGCAATTAAAGCGTACTGCATTTGTTACCGTCTAATTACAAAGTTATTAGTAACATGCGCTCAAGTCGACTTTTCGCGTTCGCCTTCGCGGCGGTGGCGTTTTCATCCTCGCGTGCCGCCCTGTTCAACACCATCCAGCTTGAGCCGGATGGCTCCAAGCTGCTGGTGCTGCGAACTGACGGCAATGTTTTGTCGGCTCCAAAGTTCGACAATCAAGACGGATTCGAGAAACCAGCCGTCTCTGCAGACCAGCGTCATGTCGGCTGGTTGGCCATGTATCCGGATCAAGGCGCCACCTACTCCCAGCCCGTGGAGTTAATCGTGTTGGGCCCTTCAAACAAGACACGGCGATTCGCCGGGCACTTCGGCATGGTGTACCAATGGTGCTTCAGCCAAAGTGATAGAGCTGTGGTCTACAGGTACCAGTTTCCCCATGGCGCCACGCCTGTTGGATTCGAGATGCGGCGGCTGAGTAATGGCCAATTGATGCGCCGAGTGAAGCTGCTGGCTGCACCGCCCGAGGTCGACCAAACCTCACACATTCGTAACAGGGCGCCAACCTGGACCCGCTGCGCACAAGAAGGCAGAAACCCGCAGTGACAACTTCAAAAAGCTCAGCTCCATGCCCCATCGAAGGACGCCAGCAACATCAGGCGATACGGATGCGAAAAGCAAGCACCGAAACTCAACCATGATCCCCATCAGACTTTCTCAAGAAGCCAGCACCCTTCCTCTCGCCTGGAAGTCCCAGGTCATTGGGCAAGCGGCTGGCGCCAACATCAAAGTCCTGCGCATGGATGCCTCCGCGTATCCGAACGAAGTGCACAGCTTTGTCGAAGCCCTGCTCGTGGTCGAAGGCCAAATGAACCTGGAGATAGCCGGCAAGACTGTTTGCGTTCAGGCCGGCGAGGTTTTCATGGTTCCCGCTGGAATACCACACGCCGTCGCCGCAGGAAGCCGAGGAACACTGGTCATCATCGACCAGTGAGCCCCAGGATTTTTCCTTTCCACTGATCAAGCCTCCGAACTCAGCCCTCACGCCGCCATTCATCGGAACACCCATGAAAATCACCGTCACCACCCTCGTCCCCGCCCCCCTGCCCGCCGTCTGGCTGGCCTACACCACGCCCGAGGACATCAAGGTCTGGAACACGGCCTCGCCGGATTGGCATACGACCGCGGCCGAGGTCGATCTGCGCCCGGGCGGCAAGTTCTCCTCGCGCATGGAGGCCAAGGATGGATCGTTTGGCTTTGATTTCGCGGGCGAGTACACGCACATCGTTCCGCATCAGCGCATCGAGTATGTGTTTGGCGATCG
>JAIXSD010000761.1 GCA_027484885.1 Rubrivivax sp. | reverse complement strand
TCGACCATGATGGGCGCGCCGCAGGCATACACCTGGTGGCCAGACAAATCCGGCAGGTCGGCCAGCACGGCCTGGTGGACAAAGCCGCAGCGGCCGGTCCAGCCGTCTTCGGCCTTGGGCTCGGACAGAACGGGCACATACGTCAGATTCGGCATCTGGGCCGCGGCCTGCAGCGCCCAGTCGTGCATATAGAGATCGGCCTTGCTGCGGCAGCCCCAGTACAAAACGGCCGGGCGGGTGCTGCCCAGATGCTGCATGCGCTCGATGATGGCCTTGATGGGCGCAAAACCGGTGCCGCTGGCCAGCAGCACGATGGGTTTGTCGCTGTCCTCGCGCAGGAAGAAGCTGCCAAAGGGGCCTTCCATGCGCAGGATGTCTTTTTCCTTCATCTCGCTGAACACATGGTCGGTGAACTTGCCGCCGGGCATGTGGCGGATGTGAAGCTCTACCGCGGCCGGCGTGCCCAGGTTGTGGGGCGCGTTGGCCATGGAGTAGCTGCGGCGGGCGCCGTCGCGCAAGATGAACTCCACATACTGGCCGGCGTGGAACTGGAAGTTCTGCGTGGCCGGCAGCTGCAGGCGGATCACGGCCACATCGCTGCTGGGCTTGCTCAGGCTCATCACGCGGCTGGGCAGCTTGAGCACGGGGAACTGGCCGGCGCCCGGCACGGCGCGCGCTTCCAGCGTGCAGTCGGTCTGCGGCGTGGCGCAGCAGGTCAGCACCATGCCCGCGGCTTCCTCCTCGGGCGTCAGGGTCTTGGGCTGATGGGCGCCGTGGATCACGCGGCCTTCCAGCAATTTGCTCTTGCACGAGCCGCAAGCGCCGTCCTTGCAGCCATAGGGCAGGCCGACACCGGCACGGATGGCGGCGCTGAGCATGGTTTCATCGCGTTCCACGGAGAAGACGCGGCCGCTGGGCTGGACGGTGACCTGGAAGTTCATGTTGGATGCTGAAGGCGAGGGCTGAAGGATCAATCGAGAGCGGCCGGCGCGGCCAGAAAGCAAATTCGGCCCGGGAATGCCGGGCCGTACACTGTGCCGCCATTTTGCCTGAGCCGGATTCCATGCCCTTCAGCCCCGCTTCATGTCCCTCCGCTCGGTCTGCTTGCTCTGATCGCCCTGCGCGCCCTTCGCGCCGCCTGGGCCGGCCGCGGCTCTTGATCGTGGGCTGTGGCGATGTCGGCATGCGCGTGCTGGGCCTGTTGGCTGGCCGCTGGCAGGTGCGGGCCTTGAGTTCCAGCCCCGGGCGCTTTGCCGAGCTGCGCGCGGCCGGCGCCCAGCCGGTGCTGGGCAATCTCGATGATGCGGCGTCTTTGGCTGGCCTGGCCGGTTGGGCCGATGCGGTGCTGCATCTGGCGCCGCCGCCGGGCCAGGGGGAGCGTGATCTGCGCACGCTGAACCTCTTGCGCGCGCTGGCGCGGCGCTCGGTGCCAGCCCATCTGGTCTACGCCAGCACCACGGGCGTTTACGGCGATTGCGGCGGGGCGCGTTTCGATGAGTCGCGCCCGGTGGCGCCGCGCAGCGATCGGGCGCGCCGGCGCGTCGATGCCGAGCGACTGCTGCGCGGCTTCGGCCCGACCTTTGGCTGCCGGGTGACGATTCTGCGGGTGCCGGGCATCTACGCCGGCAACCGCGTCGGCGGCCATCCGCGCGAACGGCTGCAGCGCGGCTCGCCGGTGCTGCGCCGCGAGGACGATGTCTACACCAACCACATCCATGCCGACGATCTGGCGCGCGCCTGCTTGCGCGCACTCTGGCGTGGTGCGCCGCAGCGCGTGCTTCATGTCTGCGACGACAGCGAGCTCTTGATGGGCGACTACTTCGACCTGGCGGCCGATCTCTGCGGCCTGAGCCGGCCGCCGCGCATCAGCCGTGAGGAGGCGCAAAGCCAGATGTCGCCCATGCAGCTGAGCTTCATGAGCGAATCGCGGCGTTTGAGCAATCGCCGCCTGAAAACCGAGCTGGGTTTGAAGCTGCGCTATCCGCAGCCCGAGGAGGGCCTGCTGGCCTGAGACCGATTCGATCGATCAGCGACGGCGCGCCGTGCGCCAGTAGCGGATCAGCAGGTAGGCGCCCAGCATGCCGCCCAGGTGGGCGAAGTGGGCCACGCCGCTGTTGTTGTTCAGGCCCAGGATCAGCTCCAGCGTGCCGAAGATGGCGACGAAGTACTTGGCCTTCATCGGGATGGGCGGGAACAGAGGCACGATGATGCGGTCCGGGAACAGCATGCCGAAGGACAGCAGCAGGCCGAACAGCGCGCCCGAGGCACCCACGGTCGGCGCGAAAGAGCCGAGCAGAAAGGTGACGATCAATTGCACCACGGCGGCGCTGATGGTGCTGGCCAGCAGGATCTGGGTGTAGCGCTTGCCGCCCCAGACGCGCTCCAGCTCAGAGCCGAACATCCAAAGGCCCAGCATATTGAAGAAGAGATGGAACTCGCCGCCATGCAAAAAGGCATAGGTCAGTGGTTGCCAGGGCAGGAAGTTGCCCGTCATCAAGGGCCAGAGCTCGAAGGGCTCCTTGAGGCCGGGAACCAGATAGAACAGGCAGTACAGGCCCACGCAGGCCAGCATGAAGGCTTTGGTCACCGGAGGAATCTGGGGCATGGGCTCGAAGAGTTGGTGGGTGGGCGCGCAGGGCTGTTCACCGCCCCTGCCTTTCGGCGCAGTGTAAGCGCTGCCGATGCTCGCTTCGGACCACTGGAGTCGGGGATTTGGACGTTACGTTCATCGGCCCCTGCAAGAGCGGCGGAAGTGCGCAGGAGTTCGCACAACGCTAACCAGCTGCCCTGTGGCTGCAAAGCGCCATGATGAAGAAAGGCCTAGACGCAAAAAAGCCACCTCGAGGGTGGCTTGATGTAGGCATGCAGCGAGTGCCTTGTGTGTTTCAGCGGCTGCACCTTGCGGGGCATGGAGGATCACCTTGACTGGTGCCCAGGGCCGGACTCGAACCGGCACACCTTGCGGCGGGGGATTTTGAGTCCCCTGCGTCTACCGATTTCGCCACCTGGGCATGCATCGCACGGTAGTGTCGCTGCTGAAGCACATCATTATGCCATGAAATTTGGCCGCGCCGAAACGAGCCTCTGCTTTGGCTGCGAGAATGCCCGGCATGAGCAGCCCCACCCGCAAACACTACGCCAGCCTTGAAGAGCTGATCGGAAACACGCCCCTGGTCCGTCTGCAGCGCCTGCTGGCGCCAGAGCTGGCCGCGCGCGGCAATGTCATCCTCGGCAAGCTGGAGGGCAACAACCCGGCCGGCTCGGTCAAGGACCGGCCCGCGATCAGCATGATCCGGCGCGCCGAAGAGCGCGGCGAGGTCAAGCCGGGCGACACCTTGATCGAAGCCACCTCGGGCAACACCGGCATCGCCCTGGCCATGGCCGCCGCCATCCGCGGCTATCGCATGGTGCTGATCATGCCGGAGGACCTGTCCATCGAGCGGGCCCAGACCATGAAGGCCTTTGGCGCCGAGCTGATCCTGACGCCGCGTTCCGGCGGCATGGAATACGCCCGTGATCTGGCCGAGCAGATGCAACGCGATGGCAAGGGCCGGGTGCTCGACCAGTTCGCCAACGGCGACAACCCGCGCGTGCACTACGAGACCACCGGCCCGGAAATCTGGCGCGACACCGAAGGCCAGATCACACATTTCGTCAGCGCCATGGGAACGACCGGCACCATCACCGGCACCTCGCGCTATCTGAAAGAGCAGAACCCGGCAGTGCGCATCATCGGCGCCCAGCCGTCCGAAGGCTCGCGCATCCCCGGTATCCGCAAATGGCCCGAGGCCTACCTGCCCAAGATTTACCGCCCCGAGGCGGTGGACGAGCTGATGCTGGTCAGCCAGGCCGATGCCGAGGACATGGCGCGCCGCCTGGCCAGCCAGGAGGGCTTGTTCGCCGGCATCTCGGCGGCCGGCGC
>JAIXSD010000142.1 GCA_027484885.1 Rubrivivax sp. | reverse complement strand
GCGCCGCACGAAGCCCTGGGCTGGTTCTGGTGCGCCTACGCCACCGCCCTGCAATACCTCGGCCAGCGTGCCGAGGCCGAGCCCATCTTCGCCCGCACGGTGGACCTGTGCGAGGCCGGCGGCTGGCTGCGTTTGCGCGCCATGGTGCTGCAGCACTGGGGCCGCAGCCTGGTGGAGCAGGGGCGCTTTGACGAGGCGGAATCGCGCTTTCAGCAGGCCCTGGCCTTGCGGGTGCAGCTGCAGGACCCGAGGCAGGCGACCACGCGCGAGGCGCTGGCGCTCTTGGCGCAGCTGCGCCATCCAGTTTGAGCGTTCGAGCATGATCCCGGACGACCTGCTGGCCCGCCTGGCCGCCCCCATCGAGTCGCCCCGCCTGTGGCTGGAGCCCTTGCGTGCCTCCCACGCGGCCGAGTTGTTCGAGGGCTTGCAAGAGCCCGAGCTCTACCGCTGGATTTCCATGGACAAGCCCGACCGCGTGGAGGCCCTGGCGGCGCATTGGCGGGCGCTGGAGAACCGTCGTTCGCCCGATGGGCAGTTCGCCTGGCCGGTCTGGGCCCTGCGGCGCAAGGCCGATGGCTGCTGCCTGGGCCGGCTGGATGCCGAGATCGATGCGCAGCTGAACGCGCCCAATCTCGGCTACTACCTGCTGCGCCGGGCCTGGGGTCAGGGTTACGCCAGCGAGGCAGTGCAAGCCGCCACGGCAGCCTTGCGTGAGCGCGGCGTGCGGCGCATCGTCAGCACGGTGACGGTGGGCAACCAGGCCTCGGCACGGGTGCTGCAGAAAGCCGGCTTCGTCTTCGATCGCATTCTCAAAGACAACGACTGCATCGCCGGCCAGATGCACGACGACGAAGCGTATGTCTGGACGGCGGACGCGCTCTCAGCGCCCGCTGCTTGAGGATTCGGCCGCGGCTGTGGTCTTGGCCTTGAGCCCCAGGCGATGCGCCCGCACATGCCGGGCAATGTTGACAAAGCTGTCCACCCAGAAGCGCTCCGGGTGGGCGGCCAGATGCTGCAGCAAGGCCTGGTGGGCTTCCTTGGACACGCTCAGATGGTCGCCGCCGATGCCGTGGAAGGTGAGGCTGGCCAGGGTGCCCTGGGCGGCGGCCTGCTCGACGATGGCGATCAGCTCGGCGCCGCTGGAGCCCACCGGCCCGGCCGTGGGCACATCGGCCAGGTCCAGCGCGGCCAGCGAAGGCACGACCCCGCCCACGCGCGTTTTCATGGCCAGAAACTCCCCAGCAACGGCAGGGAGGTAAGGCTTGCCGCCGGCCAGTGGATCCGTGCAGGGGGCGGTGTAGGTGCGCTGGGTCTGGCCGTCGATGGCATACAAGTAGGCATTGGCCAGCTGCACTTCTTCCAGCATCTGAGCCACGCTGATCTTGTCGAGATCGCGGTGCGGCGCCACCCAATCGCGGCCAGGCGCCGAGCGTGAGCAGGGGTGGAAGAGGGTGTGGTTGCCCAGCTCGTGGCCGGCCGCTGCGGCGCGGCGCCACTCGGGCAGGCGCTGCCGGACGACCGGGCTGGCCAGGGTCAGGTAGAAGCTGGCCTTGAGGCCCAGCGCGTTCAGCGCAGGGATGGCGTTGTCGAGCTGGCTGG
Source organism: Rubrivivax sp. (assembly GCA_027484885.1). GTDB lineage: Bacteria > Pseudomonadota > Gammaproteobacteria > Burkholderiales > Burkholderiaceae_C > Paucibacter_A. The sequence goes on along the minus strand of JAIXSD010000142.1, from coordinate 4,744 downwards.
CAAGGGCGTCGTCGTAGGACAGGCTGACGGCCGCCCGGGCGCCGCCGGGCCACTGAAAGGCTGGTGCCGGCTCGCTGTGGGCGCCGGTGGCCACCAGACTCAGGGACAGACCAAAGGGCAGGCAGAGGGCCAAGCTCAGCAGAGCCCGCCAGCGCGGCCGGCCGGGCGCGTGTGCCGCAGCGAATGTGTTCATCATCAGAGTCCGGCGCCTTGAACGTGAGGGAAGGCCGGGCAGCGCCCGGCTGGCGCTGGCGATGATAGGTCGGCGCTGCCTGCGCGCCGCGAGTTTTGTGACGTTTCTGAAACCTCGGCCTGCGGGCCCGCCGCCGCCTCTACACTGCGCCCGCATGCAGCAAGGCAAACCCCTGATCCTGATCGTTGATGACGACGCCGAACTGTCCGCCCTGGTGGCCACGCTGCTGGGCCGCGAGAGCTGGGAGGTGCACACGGTGCTGACCGGCGGCGACGGCGAGCGCGCCTTGCGCGCGCTGCGCCCCGACCTGGTCTTGCTGGATGTGATGCTGCCCGACGCCAGCGGCTATGAGCTCTGCCGCCGTTGGCGTGCCAGCCATGCGGAGCTGGGCATCCTGATGTTCACCGCGCGCGGCGAGCCCATGGACCGCGTGCTGGGCCTGGAGCTCGGTGCTGACGACTATCTGAGCAAGCCCTTCGAGCCGCGCGAGCTGGTGGCCCGGGTGCGGGCCCTGCTGCGCCGCCAGACCCCCGGGCGCAGCGAGGCTGGTCTGCTGCGCTTCGAGGGCCTGAGCATAGATCTGCTCAAGCGCGAGCTGCGCGTCGGCGAGCGGGTGGTGGCGCTGACCGGCATCGAGTTCAAGCTGCTGGCCGCCCTGGCCCGGGTGCCCGGGCAGATCCTGCCGCGCGAAGCGCTCAGCGAGGCGGTGCAGCCCGGCCGCTACCGGCCCCAGGACCGCAGCGTCGATGTGCAGGTGGCGCGGCTGCGCCGCAAGCTCGAAGAGGCCAGCCCCGATCGGGTCTGGATCAATACTGTGCGTGGGGAGGGTTATGTCTTTCTGCCCGCTTGAACCATGAGTGCGCGCCCCTCCATCGGCTCCCCAAGTGACCCCAAGCGTGCCCCGGGCTGGCGGCGCTTCGACAGCCTGTTCGCCCGCCTGCTCTTGCTGCAGATCCTGCTGGCCCTGCTGCTGATGCTGGTGTTCGGTGCCCTGGTCTATATGGAGCGCAACAAGGCGGTGGCGCGCCTGGTGGGCGAGCGCTGGGCGCCCAGCCTGCGCCAGGCCGCGGGCTGGCCCGAGCCGGGCCTGAGCCAAGCCCGGCCCTTGCAGTACGGCCGCCAAGCGCCGCCGCCGGCCATGCGCTCGCTGCTGATGGGGCCGCGCATGGCCGCCTTGGTGGAGGAGCTGGAGCGCCAGGGCGTGCCGGTGCAAGCGGCGCGCATCACGCGCGGCGCCGGCGCGCCCATGCTGTGGCTGGAGGTGGCCGGGCCGGCAGGGCAGCGCCAGTGGCTGGGCCTGAACGACCGTGCCTTGCTGCCCAATGTGTCGCGCCGGCTGCTGCTGGCGCTTCTGATCACCGGCCTCTTGTGCGTGGGCCTGAGCTGGGTCTTCACGCGCCGTCTGATGCGGCCGCTGCAGGACCTGCGCCTGCGCATGCAGGGCTATCGCCCGGGCCTGGCACTGGCGGCTGGGGCATCGGCTGTAAGCCCGGCGGCTGCCAGCACACCGTTGCTCAGCTCGCCACCCGAGCTGCAGGCCATCGAGTCCGCTTACCAAAGCCTGCTGCAAGGCCTGGCCCTGCATGAGCAGGAGCGTGCTCTGCTGTTGGCCGGGGTGTCGCATGACCTGCGCGGCCCCCTGGCGCGCATTCGCGTCGCCGCAGGCTTGCTGCCGGACAGCGCCGACACCGCCAGCTGGCGGGAGTCCATCGTTCGCAACACCGAGCTGGCCGATCGCCTGATTGGCAGCTTTCTCGACCATGTGCGCGCCGGTGAGTTGCCGCTGAATCAAAGCACCGATCTGCTGGCTCTGGCGCGCCAGCTGCTTGCCGCCCTGCCGCCGCAGCCGGAGCGGGGCCCGGCCGTGCAGCTGGACTTGGACCTGCCGGCGTCCGCCTCGACCTTGCTATTGCCCGCCAGCCACCCCTTGCTACTGGAGCGCCTCCTGGCCAATTTGCTCGACAACGCCCGTGTGCACGGCCTGCCGCCGGTGCGTCTGCGCTTGAGCTGCGAGCGCGACGAGGTGTGCATCGAAGTCAGCGATGGTGGCCCGGGTCTGCCCGGCCCCGTCAGCGAACTGCTGCCGGCTTTTGCGCGCGGCGACCCGGCCCGCAGCCATCCGGGCACCGGCCTGGGTCTGGCCGTGGTCAGTCGGGTGGTGGAGCGCATGCAGGGCCGCTTGAGCTTTGCGCATGAGGCGGGGCGGCACCGGGTGACGGTGCGCCTGCCTTTGAATCGCGGCTGAATCGAAGCCAGGCCGTGGCCTGGCGGCCGCCTACTTGCTGTGGCGGCGGAAGAAGGTCCAGATTTCGTCGGTGGCATTGACGGCGCTGCTGGGCGTGTCGCCGCGCCGGCTGCCGGCCCGCCCGCCGGGCCAGGCGTGGCCGTTGTCGCCGACCAGCAGCAGCTCGGCGCTGTGGCCGGCCGGGCAGCTGTGGCGCCAGCGGCTCAGCACGCCTTGCACCGAGGTCTCGGCCTCGCCGACGCAGCCATTGGCACCGGCCCAGAAGCTCAGCTGAGCGAGGGCGGGCAGGGTCGGGGTGCCGTCCCAGGCGCCGGGAAAGGCGCCGCCCGGGGGGCCACCGGCCGGAGGCACGGACTGGTCCAGCCCGCCATTGATCATCAGCGCCGGCACGCCGTGTTGGGGCCGGCGCTCGTCGCCGAACACCGTGGCCACGACCGGTGCGATGGCGGCCAGGCGGTCACCGAGCTCGCTGCCCAGGCGGTGGGTCATCATGCCGCCGTTGGACATGCCGGTGGCGTAGATGCGCATGGGGTCGACCGGGTAGTTGGCCTCCAGATGCTCGATCAGGGCGCGGATGAAGCCGGCATCGTCCTCGCGCTTTTCCATGGCTTGCCCGCAGCAGTGGCCGGCGTTCCAGGTCAAGAAGCTGTGGCGCAGGCGGCCGCTGCCTTCCGGGTAGACGACGATGAAGCCCTCCTGCCGCGCCTTGGCCGTGAAGCCCGTCATCTCTTCCATATTGGCCGCATGGCCGCCGCCGCCGTGCAGGGCGATCACCAGGGGCAGGCGGGCGCCATCGCGCGGCAGCGAGCCGGGCAGGCGCAGCAGGAAGCTGCGCGGCTCGCCCTGGTAGATCAGGGTCAGCATGCCTTCGCCGCCCAGGCTGCTTTGGCTGTTCTGACGGCTTTCGCGCCAGGGCCCGGCGGCGCTGGCGACCAGGCAGGCCAGGGCCAGGGTGGCGACAGTCAGGGCCTGAAGGCCGCGGCGCCGCACGGAGCTGAGGTTGGAGCGCGATGGCGATGAAGTCTGGCTGTGCATGAAGAACTCCGTTCGGGATGATGGGGCAGCGGCCCGAGGGCGGCAATGCTGGAGGGGGTGTGATCGATTGGATTTGCCCCGCTGGCCACGAACTTGCATCGCAGATGACGATTTGCGACAACTTTGCAATATGGGCAGCCGGTAGCGCTGCCGCTCCTAGACTCGCGGCCCACAAGCCCCGCCGTGGGCAAGCAAGGACATCTGACCGTGACTTCATTTCTTTGGGCCTCGCGCCCTTGCGCTTGCTGGGTGCTGGCACTGAACTTGGTGCTCGGCGCGGCCACATGCGACGCATCCGCCGCACCTGCACCGGCCGCCACAGCAGCGACAGCCGCCGCGCCGAGCGACCACCCCCTGCTCACGCGCATGCCCGGCTATGTGATCGAGGGCAAGAAGGAAGAAGCCTTCGGCGCACGCCGTTTCGGCGGCGAAGGCCAGGTGCTGCCCGGCACCGTGCGCCTGCCCGGCGGCCAGATCGAGGTGGAGGGGCGGGTGACCGAGATCGCCTACATCGACGAGCAGGAGCGCGGCTCGGTGCTGGCCATCTACCGCAACCACCTCCATGCCTTGGTCAGCCTGGGCGCGCAGGCGCTGAACACCGGGCTCTCCAATGCGCAAATCGCCCAGGGTGGCCGCTTTCTGTTCCAGCTGGGGCAGGGCCCGGCCAGCCGCTGGGTGGCCTTGGACCTGGGCTCGGACACCTACCGCTATGTGCTCACCATCGTCGAGCCGGCGGCCCTGGTTCAGGCCGTCACCGCCGGCCAGTTGGCGGCCGAGATCCAGAGCCGTGGCCTGGCCACCTTGCACCTTCAGTTCGACACCGGCCGGGCCGATCTCAAGGCCGACGGCTTGGCGGCCGTGCAGGCGCTGGCCCAGTTGATGCGGGCCGAGCCCGCGCTCAAGCTGTCCATCGAAGGTCATACCGATCACATCGGTTCGGCCGCCGACAACCGCAAGCTCTCGCTGCAGCGCGCCGAAGCGGTGCTGCGCGCCGTCTGTGCACTGGGCATCGCACCCGCCCGCCTGTCGGCGCTCGGCCACGGCGCGGACCTGCCGGTGGCCGACCGGCACAGCGAGGAAGGCCGGGCCAAGAACCGCCGCGTGGAGCTGATCAAGCGCCTCTGAATGCCCTGTATCAGCTTGGCGACATGGCGCTGTATCTACAGTCACCCGAGGTCCAGGAGATCTCATCTGGGGCGGGCACTTCGAGACCGCCAGCCTGCTGCCGATGCAGGCGCAGCCGGCCGATGCCGAGCGCTTCGGTGCTGACT
>JAIXSD010000098.1 GCA_027484885.1 Rubrivivax sp. | reverse complement strand
CAGCCCGACCAGCCCCAGCGCGTGATCGCCAGCGCCGCGCATCTGCTGTCCAGCCTGTCCAATTTCGTCGGCGTGGTCACCGCGCCGCGCAAGCCCAGCGTCTTCCACCACATCGAGTTCCTGCGCCTGGGCGAGCGCCGCGTGCTGGTCATCATGGTCTCGCCCGATGGCGATGTGCAGAACCGCGTCATCTTCACCGCCCAGGACCACAGCCAGGCCGAGCTGGCCGAGGCCAGCAACCGCCTCAACGCCAGCTACGCCGGCCTGAGCCTCGAGGCCGTGCGCGAGCGCCTCAAGAGCGAGGTGGACCAGCTGCGCAGCGAAATCTCCGGCCTGATGAGCGCGGCGGTCCAGGTGGGCAGCGAAGCCATGGCCGACGAGCAGGAGCGCGTCATCATCTCTGGAGAGCGCAATCTGCTCACCGTGCAGGACTTCTCCAACGACATGGGCAGCCTGCGCCGCTTGTTCGATATGTTCGAGCAGAAGACGCAGCTCATGCGCCTGCTCGACGTCTCCAGCCGCGCCGAGGGCGTGCGCATCTACATCGGCGGCGAAAGCCAGGTCGTGCCCTTCGAGGAACTCTCCATCGTCTCCTCGCCCTACGAAGTCAATGGCCAGGTCGTCGGCACCCTGGGCGTCATTGGCCCCACTCGCATGGCCTACGACCGCATGATCCAGATCGTGGACATCACGTCGAGGATGGTGAGTCAGGCGCTGTCGCAGAAATAGAGGGCGGGGAGGGGGCGCACCGCGTGGGTGGTGATTGAGTGAACGGGTGAACACGTGAACACCTGCGGGTCAGGCTGCTTCACCATTCATGACTCGCGATTCACGAGCCCCTGGTGCCCCCAGCCCTCGCCCGCAGCGCCCCTATACAATCGCGGGCTTCGCCGGTGCAAGGCCGGCGATTTTTTCTTCTCTCCAAGGGTCGCAAGTCCCCCGGGGGCCGTTAGCTCAGTTGGTTAGAGCAGGGGACTCATAATCCCTTGGTCACAGGTTCAAGTCCTGTACGGCCTACCAAAATATATCAATCGGAACAACGACTTGCGTACGGGTTGGCGCTATGGGTTGATCCTGAGTGGACCCCGAATTGGACCCCGTGCGGGGTTCGGCGGGGTCTAGGTGGGGGGGGGGGGGGGGCAGCGTCTCGCCAATCGCCCGGGCGCAATCGTGCCGCAGCCTGCTTCAGCTTCTCATGCTGTCCAATCTCTTCCGTGCGCACGACGCGCCGCAAGAAGGGACGAACATGAACAGCAAACGACGGGATGCCACGCTGCTTGAGCGGCTGCGTGGCATCGCCGAAGAACACAGCACCGAGCAGGCGCTGGAGGTCGCGCGAAGACTTCGCGAGCGATGGCCGGCGGGCGTGTTCTGTTGGTACTACTGGAACGCCCACCGGGCCGCAGTCGGCGCAGTGGCGCTTGCCATTGTCGGGGCTGCGGCGTCGGCGCTTTTAGAGAGCTGGCTGGGGTAGCCGCCCAATGGACATTACTTGCCCGAGCCCGAGCCGCTTCTTGAAGAAGACGGCGCCGGAGCGGGTGCGGGCGCTGGAGCGGGTGCCGGTGCGGCCTGTGGATGCAGGTTCTGAATGCCGCTGAAGCTCTTCTCAAGGTTCTTGACGTTGTTGAAGCTCTCGCAGGACGGGGTCAGCCCCGATCCTTGTGCCTTGTTTTCTGTCGCCACGTTCTTCCCCTTTTCGTACGAGTTGGCTGCTGCCGAAATGCCTATCAAGGCGGTGAGCGTCGCGCCGATGCCGAAGGCGACAAGCGCGACAAGATCGAGATTCTTCAGTGTGCGGTCGGACACCGCTTCTTGTGCCTTGCTAGTCAACACCTGCTCGATGTGCGTCTTGTTGCGTCGGAACACGACCAAGACTGAAACGAGGCTAGCCAGGAAACACAAGATGGCCGCGATGTACAGGTGAAGCAGCAGCGACGACGAAAGGCCCACCGTCGTCAGGAGCGTGATGAGCAAGCCAATGCCACCGGCCGACAGCGCAAAGATGCTCTTGTCGTGCTCAAGCGAAGTGTTGTACCAAGCGTTCACGCCAGCGGCGAAGTACTCGACTTCTTTCTGGCGGCTTAGGTCGTTTGCGGCCTCTTCCTCAGTCATCTTGCTTTCTGCCGCGCTGTGATCCGATCCGCGCTGCACTCCCGTAGGCAGCGATATTGCCATCGCTGCGATACGACGTGCCACCCCTGTAACCCTAGTCACGTTCTGTCGATGGGAAAAGGTTGTACGAGGAGCGCCCAACGACCGAGATTCTTGCGGCCAAATTCAGACTTGGCGATGAAGGAAGGGTATTTGCCAAAATTTGCCAAGCCCAGCCGAGTTGACTAAGCTCCTCCCATGAGCACCATGAACATATCATTGCCCGACCAGCTCAAAGCCTTTGTGGACGAGCAGGTGGGTCAGCGCGGCTACGGCACCAGCAGTGAGTACGTGCGCGAATTGATCCGCAAGGATCAGGATCGCCAGATGCTGCGGGGCTTGTTGTTGGCGGGCGCTGCGTCGGAGCCTGCGGCGCCGGCAGATGGAGCATTCTTCGACGCTCTGCGAGAGCGGGTTCAAGCGAAGACCAAGGGTTCCAACAAATCACGGCGCGGCAAGTCGTGAAACCCAAGCCGGTGGTGCCTCGCGCGCTGGCTCTTCAGGATATCGACGAGGCGCTGGCGTATTACCTGAGTGAGCAACCCCAGGCAGCGGCCTTGGGCTTCGTCGACGCATTGCAAGTGGCTTTTGACCACATCGGCCGGCATCCGGCGACGGGCTCGCCCCGCTATGCCCACGAACTCGATGTACCGGGGCTGCGCAGCTGGCGGCTGAGCAAGTATCCCTACCTCGTGTTTTACGTGGAGCGCGCCGATCACATCGATGTCTGGCGTGTGCTTCACGTTCACCGAGACATTCCAGCCTGGATGCAAGAGGAGCCCGAAGAGGGTATCTGAGCCTGGCCAGCCGAAGAAGAAGCCTGCCAGGCTGAGCTTTCAGCGATCAAGCCGCCGCCAGGCTCGTCGTCTTCTCTTTCCTTCTCTTGGTCGCTACCCCTCCTACGACCGCCAGCCCTGCCAGGGTCAAGACCCAGCTCTCCGGCTCCGGCACGCTGGACACCAGGGTCATTTGGTAGGCATGAACCTGGCCGTTGTGAACGGCGGTACCGACGATGCTGCCGTTGTCGGCGATGGACATGGCCGAGGCGCTGGTGTTGGTGCTGAAGTCCCAGTCGCTGCCGGTGGGTAGCAGGCTTTGGATGGTGTAGGTCGTGCCGTCGGCGTAGAGGAAGGGGATGGAGAACTCGCCGCCGGCGTTGCCGACCACCCAGCCTTTGTCGTTGACGCCGCTGCCCGAGCCGTTGGAGGTGTTCGGGGGCAGGCTGATGGCTTTCATTCCTTGGCTGGCCGACCAGATGAAGGGGCTGCCGTCGCTGCTGTAAATGCTGCTGGAGCCGACCACATAGCCGTTGTTGCTGACGCCGAAGTTGATCGCCGAGTTGTGGCCGGGCAGGGCGCCGAGGCTGCTCATCTGTCCCGTGGTCGCGTTGTAGACCATGCCGACGACGAGGGCGAGATCGCTGGGGTCGGTGCCGATGCCCACCACCAGGCCGGCGTCGTTGATACCAAAGGCCTCGGTCATGAAGCTGCCGTTGGCCGTGGTGGCGCTGATGATCTGGCTGCTGCCGGTGGCGGCATTGAAGAGCACGGCGCGGTCACCGTCCTGCGAGCCGGCGCGGCCGACGATGAGGCCGCTGTTGTTGACGGCGTTCGCGGCGCCCCAGCCATAGCCCTCGGGCAGGGCCAGGGCGCTGACGCTGCCGTTCGGGTTCCACATCACCGGCAGGGGGGCGGTGCCGAACCAGGTGGTGGCCGACACGCCAACCGTGAGGCCGGCGTTGTTGACACCGTGGGCGGTGGCGAACTGGCGGCCGTCGATATTGCCCAGCGCTTGCATGCCGCCCTGAGCGCTCCAGCGATAGGCCTGGTCGTGGCTGTCGGACGAGCGGCCGACCACAAAGCTGCCATTGCGTGAGCTGCCAAAGGCTTGCGAGAACTCGCCATTGCCGATGACGCCGAGGTCGACGATGGTGTAGCTGGGCGCATCGGCGTGCGCGCTGCTGGCGAAGGCGGCGGCAGCGCTCAGGGCCAGGGCTTGGGCCAGGAAGGCGCGAGTGAGGTTGCGGCTATGTTGAGGCTTCATGCGGCGGGGTGCTTTCTGCTGCGTGCTCGTGGAGGATGAGTGAATGCGCCGCCAAATGCCGCCGTCGTGCGGCGTTAGGGGCTGCGAACGGTTTTCACCTTAGCAGTGCGGCCTGGGTGCTGACACCGGGTTTGGCCGCAGCGCGCTGCAAATTGACGATGGCGGGCCAGGCCTGACGATTTCGGGTCAGTG
>JAIXSD010000709.1 GCA_027484885.1 Rubrivivax sp. | reverse complement strand
GTTGACAGCCTGCAGCCCGGCGGTCAGCCCACGCCCATGCTTGAGGCCATCTGGTCGGTCTACCGCCGCGGCGGTGTGGTGGCCGGCACCAGCGCTGGCGCGGCCATCATGAGCAGCACCATGTTCCGCGACGCGCAGGACTCGCTCCAGGTGCTCAAAGGCCAGCTGCGCCGCGGCCAGGAGGTGGACCGCGGCCTGGGCTTCGTCGGCCCCCATCTCTTCATCGACCAGCATTTCCTCAAGCGCGGCCGCATCGGCCGGCTCCTGCCCCTGATGCAGGCCGAGGGCTACCGCCTGGGCCTGGGCGTGGAAGAGAACAGCGCCGCCGTGATCCAGGGCGAGTCGCTGGAGGTGATCGGCGCGCGCGGCGTGCTGCTGGTGGACTTGAGCGAGGCCAGTCGCGATGCCCGCCTGCCGGCCTTCAACATCCGCGGCGTGCGCCTGAGCTTTCTCGACCGCGGCGACCGCCACCACCTGGGCCGCGGCGAGACCACGCCCTCGGCCGCCAAACGCGCCGGCCTCAAGATCGACCCGCGCGCACCGGGCTTCAAGCCCTTCTTCACCCAGCAGCCTTTTCTGATGGACATGCTGGGCGACAACACGATTGCCAACGCCATGGCCCAGCTGATCGACAGCCCCTTCCCCGAGCTGCTGGGCATTGCTTTTGCCGGCCCGCGCGCGAGCGCTGCCCCGGCGGGCGCTGCGCCCGACAGCGATCTGGGCTTTGAGTTCCGCCTCTACAAAGGCCCGGACAGCCTGGCCTGGTTCACCGGCGCCATGGGCGGCGAGGACTACACCGTGCTCAATCTGCGCCTCGATGTGCTGCCAGTGCGGGTGCAGCAGCCCTTCTACAAGGCCATCAGCCCCGTGCCTTGAGTCGAGCCTGCGCGTTCTGCGCGCGGGCTTCTTCCTTGTCTCTCTCGATCTCGGCCCAGGGTTCTCACCTGGCCGAGCAGGGCAGGGCTGTGCCCGCCCACTTCATGTCAGCTCTTTCCTCTTTTTCATCCACACCCTCATGCGCCGCCACCTTCATGCCCTACCGCCGGCCCATGCCGGCAGCGCCCGTCAGCTGCACAGCCTGCACTTCGGTGCCGGCCAGAGCGGCCGCAAGGTCTACGTCCAAGCCTCGCTCCATGCCGACGAGGTGCCGCCCATGTTAGTGGCCCAGCATCTGAAGGATCGCCTGCTGGCGCTTGAAGAGGCTGGCCACCTGCCCGGCGAGATCGTGCTGCTGCCCCTGGCCAACCCCATCGGCCTGGCGCAGGATCTGCAAGGCACGCCCTTCGGCCGCTTCGATCTCAGCACCGGCGTCAACTTCAACCGTGGCTATCAACACCTGACCCCGGCCCTGCTGCCGCGCCTGCAGGGGCAGCTGGGCGCCGATGCCGCGGCCAATGTGCGCGCGGTGCGCGCGGCCGCCCAGGCCCTGCTGGCCGAGCAGCCCGCCGCCACCGAGACCGAGGCGCTCAAGCGCCTGCTGCAAAGCCTGGCCCTGGACGCCGATGTGGTGCTGGACCTGCACTGCGACAACCAGGCCGTGCTCCATGTCTACACCGGTACGCCGCTGGCTTCGGCCCTGGCACCGCTGGCGGCGCGCCTGGGGGCGCAGGCCTATCTGATCTCGCGCGAGTCGGGCGACGACCCGTTTGACGAATCCCTGGCCCGCCACTGGTGGGAGCTGGCCGAGCATTTCGGCCCGGCCACGCCCGTGCCCCTGGCCTGCCTGGCCGCCACGGTGGAGCTGCGCGGCGAGACCGAGGTCTCGCATGAGCTGGCCGCGGCCGATGCCGACGCTTTGATTGAGTTCCTGCGCGACACCGGCGATGTGACGGACCGCCCGCCCGCCGCGCTGCAGGGGCTCGCTTGCCCCGCCACGGCGCTGGAGGCGGTGGAGCCCATCGTCGCGCCCCATGCCGGCGTGCTGGTCTTCCTCAAGGCGCCCGGTGATCGGGTCGCCGCCGGCGAGGCGGTGGCCGAGCTGGTCGATCCCTTGAGCGAGCAGCGCAGCCTGCTCTGCGCCCGCGCCGCCGGCCTGATGTTTGCCCGTGTGTCTCGGCGTTATGCCAGTGCCGGCATGCGGGTCTGCAAGGTTGCGGGTGCCATTCCTTTCCGCAGCGGCAAGCTGCTTTCGATGTGAGGCCGGCCATGTCAACGACGGTCACCCCCATCACTCCTTCCAAGCCCCTCAGGTTCCCCAACACCTTTGTCCTGCTGTTCGCGCTGCTGGCCCTGATCGCCCTGGCCACCTGGGTACTGCCCGGCGGCCAGTACCAGACCGAGCTGGTCGATGGCAAGAAGGTCATCGTGGCCGATTCCTTCCGCCACATTCCCAGCCAGCCGCAAGGCTTGGTCGCCTTGATGACGGCGCCGATCAAGGGCTTTGTCGAGGCGGCGCTGATCATCGGCTTTGTGCTCATCGTCGGCGGCGCGTTCTCGGTGCTGCAGCGCAGCGAGGCCATTGACGCGATGATCAAGTCCGTGGCCCGGGCCCACCGCCATTCGGCGCTGGTGCGTGCCGGCCTGATCCCGCTCTTCGTCGGCCTGTTCTCCCTGGGTGGCGCCACCTTCGGCATGGCCGAGGAGGCGATTCCCTTTGTGCTGATCTTCATCCCCCTGGCCCTGGCGCTGAAGTACGACAGCATCGTCGGCGTGGCGATTCCCTTCGTCGGCTCGCAGATCGGTTTTGCCACGGCCTTTCTCAACCCCTTCAATGTCGGCGTGGCCCAGAACATTGCCGGCGTGCCCATGTTCTCGGGCCTGGGCTACCGCCTGGTTTGCTGGCTGATCTTCACCACGGTGACCATCGCCTTTCT
>JAIXSD010000175.1 GCA_027484885.1 Rubrivivax sp. | reverse complement strand
CGGATGGCCGTGTACTCGGGCGGCGTCATGGTGGCCAGCACATCCCAGGCATGGACCAGCTGCTCCATGATCTTGGACACCCGGGCCAGCATCTTGAAGGCCTCGGGCAGGCGGTCGGCCGCCACGCAGGCCACGGCCGCCTGCATCTCGTGCAGCATCAGCTTCATCCACAGCTCCGAGGTCTGGTGCTGGACGATGAAGAGCATCTCGTTGTGCTCGGGCGAGAGCGGATGCTGGGCGCTGAGGATCTGGTCGAGCTTGAGGTAGTCGCCGTAGCTCATGTCTTTCGAGAAGTCGAGCTGGGCGCCTTCCTCTTTCACAATCTGCTCGGTCCGGCCCGCCTGGCCTTCGTGATGGTGCGGGCAGCTCATGTCACCGCTCCCTGGCGTGCGAACTCGGGGCGCTGCCACTCTTCGGTTTTGAGCACCTGGACGAGGTGTTCCACGGCGGCATAGACATCGGCAAAGCCGATGTAGAGCGGCGTGAAGCCGAAACGCAGGATGTGGGGCACCTCGTCGAGGCGGGCCGGGTCACCGGCGCGGAAGTCGCCGATCACGCCGCGGGCGATCAGGGCCTGGATCACCGCATAGCCGGCATGCTGCAGCGGCGCGGCCAGGCTCAGGCAGACCTGGCTGCCGCGTTGCTCAGGATTGCGGGGCGAGGCCAGGCGCACACCCAGGGCGCCGCAGCGTTCCTCGGCCAGCTCAATGAAGAGCTCCGTCAGCGCGATGCTCTTTTTGCGCAGGGCGGCCATGCCGCCCAGGCTCTCGGCCGCCAGCACCGTGTCGACCCCACATTCCAGCGCCGCGGTCGACAGCATGGCTGGCGTGCCGCAGATATAGCGCTTGATGCCGGGGGCGGGTTGGTAATCGGGCGTGAACTGGAAGGGCGCGGCATGGCCCAGCCAGCCCGAGAGCGGCTGCCAGAAGCGGTCGGCATGGCGCGGGTGGGCCCAGACAAAAGCCGGGGCGCCGGGGCCGCCGTTCAGGTATTTGTAGCCGCAGCCCACGGCGAAGTCGGCATCCGCGCCTTTCAGGTCCACCGGCACGGCGCCGGCCGAATGGGCCAGGTCCCAGATCACCAGGGCGCCGGCCGCATGGGCGGCGGCGGTCAGGGCTTTCATATCGTGCTTGTAGCCGGTGCGGTAGTTGACCTCGGTGATCATCAGCACGGCCAGATCGGCGTTCAGCGTGCCGGCGATTTCGTCCACGCTGTCCACCAGATGCAGGCGCGCGCCATGCTGGCGAGCCAGGCTTTCGGCGATGTAGAGGTCGGTCGGGAAGTTGCTGCGCTCGGAGACGATCACCTTGCGCGCCGGGGCATCGGCCTGCGCAATGCGCAAGGCGGCCGACAGCACCTTGTAGAGGTTCAGCGAGGTCGAGTCGGCCACCACCAGCTCACCCGGGCCAGCGCCCACCAGGCGGGCAATCTTGTCGCCGATCTTGCCGGGCAGGTCCATCCAGCCGGCGGTGTTCCAGCTCTTGATCAGGTCCTGCCCCCATTCGCGCTGGATCACCTCCTGCACGCGGCCCAGGGTGGCGCGCGGCAGCACGCCCAGAGAATTGCCGTCCAGGTAGATGACGCCGGGCGGCAGGTCGAACTGCTGGCGCAGCTCGCGCAAGGGGTCCTCTTGGTCGAGGACGTCGCAGTCTTGCAAGGTGGTCATGGTCGTGTCTCCAGGGGAAAGTCGAAATCAGTGGATTCGTTCAGAGCGCGCGCAGCACGGCGCGCACCGGCGAGGCGCAGGCGCCTGCCAGCTTCAGGGGCAGGGCGATCAGCTCGTAGTCGCCTTCGGGCACCTCGTCCAGCACCAGGTTCTCCAGCACGCGCAGATCCAGGCGCAGCAGCTGCTGGTGGCTGTCCAGGCTCTTGCTGCTGGCTGGGTCCACCGAGGGCGTGTCCAGGCCGATCAGGCGCACGCCGCGCCCGGCCAGCCAGGCCACGGTCTCGGGCGCGAAGGCGCTGAACTCGGGGTTCCAGACCGTGTCGGCGCGCTCGCAGCAGCGCACCAGCACGCGTGGCGGCAGCCCGTCGGCCGCATGCTGAAGATGTTCGATGCGGATCAGCGGCCCGCAGCCAATCGCGTGGATCACGCGGCAGGGCCCGAGGTAGGCGTCGAGCGCCACGCTGGCCGCATCGGCGGCATCGTTGGCGTAGTGCAGGGGCGCATCGGCATGAGCGCCGACATGGGGCGACATGGTCAGCGTGCTCAGATTGACCGGGCAGTCCGGCGAGAGCCGTGCCGTCCAGTTCAGGCGGTAGGGCTCGTCGCCGGGAAAGATCGGGGCCTCGGGGGAGACCGTGGGCGAGATGTCCCAGAGTGTCTTGGGCGGCATGGGCAATGGCTCTCAGTGAATCATCAACAGCTCAAACACTGCGGCCAGTCCCCGGGGGAGGGGGCCAAGCTCACAGCGGGCGAGACCTTAACAAGGCCTGAAAGCGCGTGGTGTCGGTTAATTCCAACATCTGCGCACGCACTTTCGGCCCCGGGTTTGAAACGAAATCTGAAGCCAAATTGAACAGGGTATGTCCCGATCCGGCAAGCTCAGAATAATTGTTGACGCTTAAACTATCAAGGCCTAAAGTGCGCCGCAACACCACGGTTTCAGCGAGAGCCCAGCATGCGCATCACCTGTATCGGCGGCGGCCCGGCCGGCCTGTATTTCGCCCTGCTGATGAAGCAGCAAGACCCCAGCCACGAGATCACCGTGCTGGAGCGCAACCGCCCCGGCGACACCTTCGGCTGGGGCGTGGTCTTCTCTGACCAGACCCTGGGTGCCATGCGCGAGGCCGATGCGCCCACGGCCGAGGCCATCCTGACCGCCTTCAACCACTGGGACGATATCGATGTGCACATCGCCGGCCGCAGCATGCGCTCGGGCGGCCATGGTTTCTGCGGCATCGGCCGCATGAAGCTGCT
>JAIXSD010000730.1 GCA_027484885.1 Rubrivivax sp. | reverse complement strand
GCCCGCGAGATCAGCACCGCCATGCAGCAGGTCAAGATCGCCGTGGACCAGGTCTCGGCCGCGGCCCAGCAGTCCGAAAAGGCCGCCGAGCAAGCCGCCAGCGCCGCCCGCCAGCAGGCCCAGGGCGCCGACGAGCTGAGCGCTGCCATCGAGGAAATCTCCTCCCTGGCCGACGAGCTGCAAAGCAACTGAGTCCAGCGCGCACGCCCTCAGGCCTCAAGGAGTCGCCGTGAACCTCAAGCATCAACACCCGGACGGCGAGCCTGCGCACGCCGACGCTGGCAGCCCGGCCAGCGACGGCAGCGCCGACCGCCAGTTCGTCACCTTCAGTGTGGCCGGCGAGATGTTCGCCGTGCCCATGGACCCGGTGCAGGAAATCATCCGCCTGCCCGAGGTGGCCCAGCTGCCGCTGGCGCCCCATGCCCTGGAAGGCCTGGCCAATCTGCGCGGCCGGGTCCTGCCCATCATCAATTTGCGCACCCTGTTCGGCGCCGAACGCCGGGAGGCCGACGACGCCACCCGTGCCCTGGTCATCAACCTGGGCCAGGCCCTGGGTTTCATCGTCGACCATGTGGCCAGCGTCGTGAATGTGGAGCCCTCGCAGATCCAGGCGGCCGACGCAATCCAGAGCGTGGTCCGAACCGAATACCTGAGCGGGCTGATCCAGCAGGAGCGCCCCGAAGGCGGCACCCAGCTGCTGCTGATCCTCGATTTCGAGCGCCTGGTGCAAGCCCAGTTCGGCGGCCTGCAAGCGGCCGGCGAGCTGCGCCGCGAAACCCGCGATGGCCGCGGCAACGAGGCCTCCAATGCCCCGGTCGAAACCGAGCTCCAGCAAGGTGCCGATGGCGAGCGCAGCGCTGGCGACAAAGCCGGTGGCGAAGACCTGCTGCTGGTCAGCTTCACCGTGGCCAGCCAGGAGTACGGCATCTCGATCAGCGATGTGCAGGAGATCGTGCAACTGCCCGAGCACATCACCAGCCTGCCCAACGCGCCCATCCATGTCAGCGGCCTGATCTCGCTGCGCCGCCGCCTGCTGCCCCTGCTGGATCTGCGCAGCCTCTTCGGCCTGGGCAGCATCGCGGCCGACGAGCACCACCGCATCGTCGTGGTGGCCCTGCCGCCGGCCGTGCCCGGCGGTGAGCCGGCCCTGGTCGGCCTGATCACCGACACCGTCAAGGAAGTGATCCATGTGCCGCGCCGCCAGAACGAGCCCATGCCCGGCATCCTGGCCCGCGATGTGCAGATGCAGGAGTTCGCCTCCATCTGCCGCCTGGACGAAGGCCGCCGCCTCGTCTCGGTGATTTCCACCCAAGCCCTGCTCGGCCTGGACGCCGTGCAAGAGGCCGCGGCCCTGCAACTGAGCCCCGGCTCCCTCCCCAACGATTCAGCCGACGCGGAGACCGCCACCATGCACAGCAGCCCCACCGAAGCCAGCAGCCTGGAACACCAGGAGGACCTGCAGGTCGTGATCTTCCGTCTCGGTGCTGAAGAGTTCGGCGTGCCCATCATGAGCGTGCAGGAGATCGTGCGCGTGCCCGAGCTGCTGACCCGCGTGCCCAAGACCCCGTCCTATGTCGAGGGCGTGATCAATCTGCGCGGCACGGTGCTGCCGGTGATCGACCAGCGCAGCCGCCTGGGCATGGCCACGCTGGAGCGCAACGACCGCCAACGCATCATGGTCTTCATGGTCGACGGCATGCGCACCGGCTTCATCGTCGACTCGGTGGCCGAGGTGTTGCGCATCAACCGCCACAGCGTCTCGCCGGCGCCGGCCCTGAGCGTCGAGCAAGGCCGCCTGATCACCCAGGTGGCCAAGCTGGACGACAACAAGCGCCTGGTCATGCTGATTGACCAGCGCCAGCTGCTCGAAGCCGGCGAAGCCCTGGCCATGCAGCAGGCCTTCGAGAGCCGCAGCGCGCCGACGCTGGAACCCGAGCTGGCACGCGCCGCCTGAGCCCAAGCCTTGCCCCTCCCCGCCACAGCTTCATTTGCCTTCGAGCCTCACCATGAAACGGGTTTTGATCGTCGATGACTCGGCGCTGATGCGCCGGCTGATGACCGAGATGCTGAGCGAAGCCGGCTTCGAGGTCGCGGCCGCTCGCACCGGCGTCGAGGGTGTCAACCGCCTGACCGAATGGCATCCCGATGTCGTGACCCTGGACATCAATATGCCGGAGATGGACGGCCTGACCGCCCTGTCCCTGCTGATGCAGGCCCGCCCCACGCCCGTGGTGATGGTGTCCTCGCTGACCGAGCAGGGCACGCAGGCCACGCTGGAGGCCCTGGCCCTGGGCGCGGTGGACTTCGTCCACAAGCCCGGCGGCACCATCTCCCTGTCCATGGACCAGGTGCGCGAGGAGCTGGTCGGCAAGGTGCGGGCCGCCGCCCAGGCCCAGCCGCGCCGCCCCAGCGGCCTGAACCGCGACCGCAGCCAGCGCCCGGCGCTGAGCAGCAGTGCCAGCAGCAGCCCACGGCCCGAGTTCCCGGCACGCAGCCTCCGTCAGGCCGCTCCGGCGCCGGCGCGCTTCTTCCCCGCGGCGCAGGCCCAGGCCAGCGGCGTGGCCACCGAGGAGCTGCCCGGCCTGGTGCTGATCGGCGTGTCCACCGGCGGTCCACGCACGCTGGAAGACATCCTGCCCCAGCTGCCCGAGAACTTCCCCTGGGCCGTGCTGGTGGCCCAGCACATGCCGCCCCACTTCACCGAATCCTTCGCCCAGCGCATGAACGGCTTGTGCCGCCTGACGGTGCGCGAGTGCAGCGCCCCCACCCCGCTGACCCCGGGCATGGTGCTGATTGCCAAGGGCGGCTGCGACATGATCGTCACCGAGCAGCTGGGCCGCCTGGTGGCCCAGCCGCGGCCCGAGTCGCCCGCCCACCCCTGGCATCCCAGCGTCGATGTGCTGGTGGAAAGCGCCATGCGCCGCCTGCCCGCCCAGCGCCTGATCGGCGTGCTGCTGACCGGCATGGGCGACGACGGTGCCGCCAGCATGAGCCGGCTGCGCCAGAGCGGCGGCCGCACGGTGGCCGAATCGAGCGACAGCGCCGTGGTGTTCGGCATGCCGGCTGAATTGATCCGCCTCGGGGGCGCCAGCGTGGTGCGCCCCAGCAGTGGAATTGCCCAACAGATCCAGCACTGGATCTCCGCGTCCTAAACGGCGCAACCGCATCGCAACAGGACCCCCACCATGGCACTCCGAAAAGTCACCGACGGCGCCACGCTGCACGCAGTCCAGCCGCGCCAGCAAAGCCGGCTGCTGCCCGACCTGCTGGTCCAGCTGAGTGCCCCCCAGGCCGAGCAGCGCCGCTGGGCCGCACGCGACCTGGCGGCCCATCCCGATGCCGCGCCGGCCCTGGGCGCCCAGCTGATGATCGAGCGCGACAGCGCCGTGCGCGAAGCCTTGTTCACCAGCCTCAACACCCTGGCCAATGCCACCGCAGCCCAGGCCTTGCTGCCCCTGCTGCGCAGCGACGATGCCCAGCTGCGCAACGGTGCCATCGAGACCCTGGCCTCGATGCCGCATCTGGTGGCGCCCTGCATGGAACAGCTGCTGCGCGACCCCGACCCCGACGTGCGCATCCTCAGCGTCAACCTGCTGGGCGAGCTGCGCCACAAGCAGGTGCCGCAATGGCTGCTGCTGGTGCTGGAGCAAGAGCAGGAGCTCAATGTGGTGGCCAGCGCGGTGGACTTGCTGGTCGAACTCGGTGACCGTCAGCACATGCCGGCGCTGCAGAAAGTCCGTGAACGTTTCGCCGACGACGCTTACCTGAGCTTCGCCGTGGACATGGCCTTGCAACACATAGGCGCCGCATGAACACCGAACTCAAAGCCCGCAACCGGGCGCAGATCAGCGAGGCGGACTTCCTCAAGTTCCGCGAGTTCTTCTATCGCAAGACGGGCATCCACTTCGAAGAAAGCAAACGCTACTTCGTCGACAAGCGCCTGATCGAGCGCATGGAGGCCACCGGCGCCGAGGACTTCCGTGCCTACTTCCTGGCCCTGCGCTTCGAGCGCAACAGCCAGGAAGAGCTGCAGCACCTGGTCAACTCGATGACGGTCAACGAGACCTACTTCTTCCGCGAGGCCTACCAGTTCGACTGCATGGTCAAGGACATGCTGAACGAGGTGATCAAGCGCAAGTCGCCCGGTGACCGCATCCGCATCTGGTCGGTGCCCTCGTCCACCGGCGAGGAGCCCTACTCCATCGCCATCTACCTGCTGGAGCGCTGGGCCCACATCAACGACTACGAGGTCGAGATCCTGTCCTCGGACATCGACACCAAGGTGCTCAGCGCGGCGCAGCGCGGCGTCTACTCGGCCCGCTCCATCGCCAACCTGCCGCGCGACTACCTGAACCGCTACTTCACCCAGACCCGCGATCAGGAGTGGACGATCTCGCGCGATCTGGTGGCGGCGGTGGACTTCAGCCAGGTCAACTTGAGCGACCCGGCCGACACACGCCGCTTCCGCAATATCGACCTGATCTTCTGCCGCAATCTGCTGATCTATTTCGACGACCTGTCCCGCAAGGTGGCCGCCGAAGCCATGTTCGATGCGCTCAGCCCGGGCGGTTTCATCTGCCTGGGCCATTCGGAATCAATGAGCCGCATCACTTCGCTCTACCGCGTCCGGCGCTTCGCCGACGCCATGGTCTACCAAAAACCTCTGCAGGGAGAGTCCCCATGAGTGCAGCCCATATCCTCGTGGTCGACGACGCCGCCACCGTGCGCATGTACCACCGCAAACTGCTGGGCGATGCCGGCTGGCAATGCGCCGAAGCCGTCAACGGCATGGACGCGCTGGAGAAGGTGGCCAGCCTGCCCGATGGTCAGCGCTTCGACCTCTTCGTGGTCGACGTCAACATGCCCAAGCTCGACGGCTACGGCTTTGTGCGCGAGCTGCGCCGCCTGCCCCTGGCCGTGCAAGCACCGGTGCTGATGGTCTCCACCGAGGCGCAAAGCCAGGACGCCGGCGCCGCCCGCCAGGCCGGCGCCAACTGCTACCTGATCAAACCGGCCAAGCCGGCCGAGCTGGTGCTGACCGCCGCCCTGCTGCTGGGCGACATCACTGCAGCCCTGCAGGCCGCCAGCGCCGCCGCGGCCCTGCCCCCTTCGCTGAGCCTGCCCAAAGGAGTCCTGGCATGAGCACCACCGAACTTCTCGACCAATTCGTGCAAGAGGCGCGCGAATGCCTGGAGCAGATCGGCGAACGCCTGCTGCAGGT